>NZ_JBFULH010000029.1:0-26194 GCF_056400445.1 Pseudomonas sp. P5_B2
GTTCCTGACGGGACTGTTCGATTTTCTGCTGGATCTGCGCAGAACCCTGAACTTCGGCTTTTTCCGCATTCCAGATTTCTTCGAGGTCCGAGTACTCACGCTCCAGGCGGACGATTTCTTCCTGGAGTTTTTCCAGGCGTTTGATCGCCGCTTCATCGCTTTCTTTTTTCAGCGCCTGAGATTCCACCTTCAACTGAATCAGGCGACGCTCCAGTCGGTCGAGCACTTCCGGCTTGGAGTCGATCTCCATCCGAATACGGCTGGCCGCTTCGTCGATCAGGTCAATGGCCTTGTCCGGCAACTGGCGATCAGTAATGTAGCGATGACTGAGCTTGRCCGCCGCGATGATTGCACCGTCGGTGATCGCCACCTTGTGGTGAACCTCGTAACGCTCTTTGAGGCCACGCAAAATCGCGATGGTGTCTTCTTCGCTCGGCTCGTCGACCAGGACTTTCTGGAAGCGCCGTTCGAGGGCTGCATCCTTCTCTATATATTGGCGGTACTCGTTGAGCGTGGTCGCGCCGACGCAATGCAGCTCACCGCGCGCCAGCGCAGGCTTGAGCATATTGCCCGCATCCATCGAGCCTTCGCCTTTACCGGCGCCGACCATGGTGTGCAGTTCGTCGATGAACAGAATGATCTGCCCTTCCTGCTTCGACAGCTCGTTGAGCAGCGATTTCAGGCGTTCTTCGAACTCACCGCGATACTTGGCACCGGCAATCAGCGCCCCCATGTCGAGGGACAGCAGGCGTTTGCCTTTCAGGCCATCCGGCACTTCGCCATTGATGATGCGCTGGGCCAGGCCCTCGGCGATGGCGGTTTTACCCACGCCAGGCTCACCGATCAGCACCGGGTTGTTCTTGGTACGACGTTGCAGGACCTGAATGGTCCGACGAATTTCGTCGTCACGACCGATCACCGGATCGAGCTTGCCGTCTTCGGCACGCTTGGTCAGGTCAACGGTGTATTTATCCAGCGCCTGGCGCGACTCCTCGTGGTTGGCATCGTTGACCGCTTCGCCGCCACGCAGGTTATTGATCGCGTTTTCCAGGGCTTTCTTGCTCACGCCCTGCCCCAGCAACAACTTGCCGAGCTTGCTGTTTTCGTCCATAGCAGCCAGCAGCACCAGTTCGCTGGAGATGAACTGGTCGCCCTTCTGCTGGGCCAGACGATCCGCCTGATTGAGCAGGCGCGCCAAGTCCTGCGACATGTTCACGTCGCCGGTCGGATTCTGGATTTTCGGCAGCTGGTCGAGCTCTTTGGTCAGCTCTTTACGCAGGCTGTTGACGTCGAAACCGACCTGCATCAGCAGAGGTTTGATCGAACCGCCCTGCTGTTCAAGCAGCGCCTGCATCAAATGCGCCGGCTCGATGCCGGGATGGTCGAGACCGACAGCCAGGGATTGGGCGTCGGATAGTGCTAACTGCAATTTGCTGGTTAAACGATCTATACGCATGGGTCACCTTCCTTTTGAGCAGGCCGGACCTATAAAACATCCTGAATGAAGAAACCTGCCAGATACCGTTATAGATGCGGTCGATTCTGAGAGTTTCAAGCGTCTTGATGTTGATGCAGATCAGTCTAGCGTTCGAGCCAGATGAGAGAGGCAAACCGACCAGTGCGCGGACTACGACGGTAAGAAAAGAAGCGGGGATCGGTTACGGTGCAGAAACCGCCACCATAGATAGCAGTGACGCCACGAGCCGCCAGATGCAAACGCGCCAGCTCATAGATGTCTGCCATGAATTTGCCAGCGTTTTGGCTCGGAACAAAGGCCTTGGCGGCTTCAGGCAATTGCTGAACGAAGGTTGCGCGCACTTCCGGGCCCACTTCAAAGGCTTGCGGACCAATGGCCGGACCGAGCCAGACGAGTACGTCTTCTGCCGGTACGGCCAACGTGTCGAGAGTCGCCTCCAGCACACCCGCCGCCAATCCACGCCAACCGGCATGCGCCGCGGCAACGCGGGTGCCAGCACGGTCGCAAAACAGCACCGGCAAGCAGTCGGCGGTCATCGCCGCGCAGGCAATACCGGGCGTGCTTGTCCAGCTAGCGTCTGCAGTGGCTACCAGGCTTGGGTCCGCGTGGGCCACGGCGATGCCGTGAACCTGTTGCAGCCAGGCCGGTTGAATAGAGAAATGATCGGTGAGACGACGGCGATTTTCGGCCACAGCTTCGGGGCTGTCGTCGACATGATCGCCGAGGTTGAGGCTGTCGAACGGCGCCAGACTGACGCCGCCCGCACGGGTGGTCACACAGGCTTTCACCCCGGCAGGCGCAGGCCAGTCGGGAATCAGCCAGTCACTCATCCGATGAACGCCTCACGGTCTTGCTTGAGCAGGGTCAGCAACCAGACGAAATCATCCGGCAACGGTGATTCCCAGCTCATGCGTTTACCGGTGGTCGGGTGATCCAGCTCCAGGAACCGTGCATGCAAGGCCTGACGCGGGAACGCCTTCAACGATTCGACCATGGTCACACTGGCTGCCGGCGGGATACGGAAGCGACCGCCGTAGGCAGGGTCTCCGACCAACGGGTAGTTGATGTGAGCCATGTGCACACGAATCTGGTGCGTACGACCGGTTTCCAGCTTCACCCGCACGTGAGTGTGGGAGCGGAAACGCTCGAGCACGCGGTAATGGCTGACGGCTTGCTTGCCACCTTCCATCACCGCCATGCGCTGGCGTTGCTGACCGTGACGACCGATGGGCGCGTTGATCTTGCCACCCGCCGTCACTACACCGATCACGATGCACTCGTAGATCCGGCTTACGCTGCGGCTCTGCAATTGAGTGACAAGCTGTGTCTGCGCTTGAATGGTCTTGGCCACCACCATCAAACCGGTGGTGTCCTTGTCCAGGCGATGCACGATACCGGCGCGGGGGACATTAATAATGTCCGGCACGTGGTGCAGCAAGGCGTTGAGCAAGGTGCCATCAGCGTGGCCGGCAGCCGGATGCACCACCAGACCCGCAGGTTTGTTGATTACCAGGATGTCGTCATCTTCATAGACGATGTCCAGTTCGATGTCTTGAGCGATCCATTCGCCCTGAGCTTCCTGCTCGGCGGTCAGTTCAAGAATGGCGCCACCGTGAACGATGTCTCGCGGGCGGATAACCGCCCCATCCACAGTCAGGCGGCCGTCTTTGATCCAGGCGGAAAGGCGCGAGCGCGAGTGCTCAGCGAATAATTGTGCGGCGACTTGATCGAGGCGTTGGCCGCCCAATTCGGACGGCACCTCTGCGCGGAGTTCAATTTTATCGGACATGCTCAGACTAGGCGTCGGCACAGCTTTTGGTTTCGGCTGCGCGCTTGTGGTTAAATACGGCGTCTTTTGCCCCGAGGCTATACAACGGGGCGCTCATCATAACAGGACGGCCACGCCCAAGACAGCGGCCGTCATAGGGACGCAAGCCGCCATGCAAGTGAAACACCTGCTGCTGATCGCCATCCTCGCATTGACCGCTGCTTGCTCATCGAAGGAAGTCGTAGACGAAAACCTTAGCGAAGTCGAGCTGTACCAGCAGGCTCAGCAAGATCTGGACAAGAGTAGCTACACCAGCGCCATTACCAAGCTGAAGGCTCTGGAATCGCGTTATCCGTTCGGTCGCTACGCTGATCAGGCTCAACTGGAGCTCATCTACGCGAACTACAAAAACACCGAGCCTGAAGCTGCCAAGTCGGCCGCCGAGCGTTTCATTCGCCTGCACCCGCAGCACCCGAATGTGGATTACGCCTACTATATGAAAGGTCTTACGTCCTTTGATCAGGATGTCGGCCTGCTGGCGCGTTTCCTGCCGCTGGACATGACCAAGCGTGATCCGGGTGCCGCTCGCGACTCCTTCAACGAGTTCGCCCAGCTGACCAGCCGCTTCCCGAACAGCCGCTACTCGCCGGACGCCAAGCAGCGCATGATTTACCTGCGCAACTTGCTGGCGGCCTACGAAATTCACGTTGGCCACTATTACCTGACCCGTCAGGCTTATGTTGCCGCCGCGAACCGTGGCCGTTACGTGGTGGAAAACTTCCAGGATACCCCGTCCGTCGGTGACGGCCTGGCGATCATGACTGAAGCCTACCAGCGTATGCATCTGGACGAACTGGCAGCTA
The DNA here is from genome assembly GCF_056400445.1 of Pseudomonas sp. P5_B2. Classification (NCBI taxonomy): domain Bacteria; kingdom Pseudomonadati; phylum Pseudomonadota; class Gammaproteobacteria; order Pseudomonadales; family Pseudomonadaceae; genus Pseudomonas; species Pseudomonas sp. P5_B2. The sequence continues at coordinate 4,109 of NZ_JBFULH010000029.1, forward strand.
CCAGCCTCGAAACGCTGAAGCTCAACTACCCGACCAACCCAAGCCTGGAAGACGGTCAGTTCAAGCCTTCGGTCGCCGAAGCTGACAATCGTTCGTGGATGAGCAAGGCCACATTGGGCCTGATCGAGTCCCGTCCGCCGCTGCCGCCAGGCGAAACCCGCGCCAACCAGGACGTGCAGAGACAGTTCCAGGATGCCAAGGAAGCGATTCCGGCCGAACTGAAGCCTAAAGATGGAAGTGGCGCCGCAGTCGAAGAAGAGCAACAAGAGTCCGAAGGCAATAACAGCGACCGCTCGTGGTTCAGCTACATGACCTTTGGCGTGTTCGACTGACACCTCTGGTTGTACAAAAAGGAGCCTTGCGAGGCTCCTTTTTTGTGGGCGTGATGATTACGCTGTGCGCTCGGCATGACCTTGGCTAAACTGCTGTTTCACTCGCCATAAAGCTGCTCACCATGCTTCGTTTACTGTTCTGGATCGCCCTGATTGCCGCTGCGGTATGGTTCTGGCGCAAGTTCAAGGCTTCGACTTCAGCCCCCAAGTCCTCCGCCGAATTGGAGGCTGCCCCCATGGTCCGCTGCGCCCATTGCGGTGTTCACCTGCCCCGCGACCGCGCACTGAACCTTCAACAACAGTGGTATTGCAGCCAGGCTCACCTTGAGCAAGGCCCGGGCCCTAGTGGTCGCTGAGACGCTCAGTCCAAGCGACAAACAGGCTCAGCGGCTGCTGCGCCTTTACCACCTCTACCGCTTGAGCGTCGGCATCACCCTGGTGTTGTTGATGACCAGCAACCTCGACAACGGGTTGCTGGCGTTCGCCAATGACGAACTACTGCGCAGTGGCAGCTTGTTGTACCTGGTGCTGAATATTCTGCTGGTGGTGTTTCTGGGAAACACCCGACGGCCGGCACAGTTGTTCGGCCTCGCGCTGGCCGACGTCTTGCTGCTCTGCGGAGTGTTTTACGCCGCAGGTGGAGCGGCCAGCGGCATTGGCAATCTATTGATCGTGACAGTGGCCATCAGCAATACCCTGCTGCGTGGACGTACCGGCCTGTCCATTGCCGCAGTCGGCGCACTGGGCATCGTCGGTTTGAGTTTCCTCCTGAGCTTCAACCACCCGGCCAGCCCCAACGATTACCTGCAAGTCGGCACACTCGGCGCATTGTGTTTTGCCGCCGCATTGCTGGTGCAAGGCCTGACCCGGCGCCTGGAAGTCAGCGAGCACCTCGCCGAACAGCGGGCCAGCGAAGTGGTGGGACTCGAAGCGCTCAACGCGCTTATCCTGCAACGCATGCGCACGGGTATTCTGGTGCTCGACGAACAGCGGCGGGTGCAACTGGCCAATCACAGCGCCTTGATATTGCTGGGGCACAAAGCACTCGACGGACACCTGATCGATGACTTTGCGCCAACGCTGGTCGAGCGTCTTGAGCTGTGGTTCAACAATCCGACCTTGCGCCCGCAAAGCCTGAAAATCGAGAGCATCGGCCTGGAACTGCAGCCCAGCTTCATTTCCCTGAACCAAGGCCCTATCCACCAGACCCTGATTTTTCTCGAAGACCTCGCTCAGGTCGCACAACATGCACAGCAACTGAAACTCGCCGCACTCGGTCGACTGACGGCAGGTATTGCCCATGAAATACGCAATCCATTGGGTGCCATCAGTCATGCCGCGCAATTGCTGCGCGAATCTGAGGAACTCAACGGGGCAGATCGGCGTCTGACCCAGATTATTCAAGACCACTCTCAGCGAATGAATCGGGTTATCGAAAACGTCCTGCAGTTGTCCCGTCGCCAGCAAACCGTCCCGCAACGGCTCGATCTGAAGCCATCGCTGGAAAGGTTCGTCGCCGAAATCCGTGAAGCCGCGACCGAAGGTCAGCACATTCACCTGCGTATAGGGTCAGGCGATTTCAACACCTTGATGGACCCAATCCAGCTCACCCAGGTTCTGGACAATTTGTTGCGCAACGCCTGGCACCACAGCGCCCTGAATCACGACGTTGCCCAGGTCTGGCTAGAGTTGTTTGTCGATGCCGACAGCCAGTTGCCCACCCTCGAAGTCACGGACGACGGCCCCGGTGTGGCGCCGGACCAGCAAATACATTTGTTCGAGCCATTTTTTACCACCAGCAGCCAAGGCACAGGCCTGGGGCTGTATCTGTCCCGTGAGCTGTGCGAAAGCAATCAGGCCCGCCTAGACTTCAAACCACGCCAAGGCGGCGCCTGCTTTCGCATTACTTTTGCCCACGGACGGAAACAAAGTTGAACATGAGCCTACGGCCTAAAGTCCTGATCGTCGACGACGAACCGGATATCCGCGAACTCCTCGAAATCACCCTGGGACGGATGAAACTCGATACCTTCAGTGTCCGCAACCTGGGCGATGCCCAAGCCTTGTTGGCCCGGGAAACCTTCGATCTGTGCCTGACCGACATGCGCCTGCCCGACGGCACCGGCCTTGAGCTGGTGCAACACATCCAGCAGCGTTACGCGCAAGTGCCGGTGGCGATGATCACCGCCTACGGCAGCCTCGAAACAGCGATCAATGCACTCAAGGCCGGCGCCTTCGACTTCCTGACCAAACCGGTCGACCTCACTCGGTTGCGAGAACTGATCACCAGCGCTTTGCGCTTGCCTGCACCGGGCGAGGCCAGTACCGCCATTGATCGTCGGCTACTGGGCAACTCTTTGCCCATGCGCAGCCTGCGCAAACACATCGACAAACTCGCGCGCAGCCAGGCCCCGGTGTACATCAGCGGCGAATCCGGCAGTGGCAAGGAGTTAGTCGCAAGACTGATCCATGAGCAAGGACCGCGAGCCCAGCAACCCTTCGTCCCGGTCAACTGTGGGGCGATTCCGTCAGAGCTGATGGAAAGCGAGTTCTTCGGGCATCGCAAAGGCAGTTTCAGCGGCGCCATCGAAGACAAACCCGGACTGTTCCAGGCCGCCCATGGCGGTACTCTGTTTCTCGATGAAGTCGCGGATTTACCTTTGGCCATGCAGGTCAAACTGCTGCGCGCGATTCAGGAAAAAACGGTTCGCCGAGTTGGCGAACAACAGGAAACGGTGGTCGATGTGCGCATCCTTTGCGCCACTCACAAAGACCTTGATGCCGAAGTCTCTGCTGAACGATTTCGCCAGGATTTGTACTACCGCCTCAACGTGATCGAACTGCGGGTTCCCTCATTGCGCGAACGCCGTGACGACATCGAACCACTGGCCACTCATGTGCTCAAGCGCTTGGCCGCAGGCAGTGGCCAACCCGCTGCAACGCTCCACCCACTGGCCCTGGATGCGCTGAAAAAATACCGTTTCCCGGGCAATGTGCGGGAACTCGAGAACGTGCTTGAGCGGGCTCACACCTTGGGTGAAAACAAGCAGATTGAAGCCACTGATTTACGACTGGTCGACGGTAATTGCACGGCAGAAGGCGCGGTACCGGATCTGACGCAAATAGATAATCTTGAACATTATCTGGAAAACGTCGAACGCAAACTCCTCCTCCAGGCGCTGGAGGAAACTCGCTGGAACCGCACGGCGGCGGCTCAGCGGTTGAGTTTGTCGTTCAGGTCGATGCGTTACCGACTCAAGAAATTAGGCTTGGATTGAGGGCCCCTTCGCGAGCAGGCTCGCTCCCAAAGAGAATTTGCGTCGTTCACAGATCAACTGTGCGAGCCTGCTCGCGAAGCGATTTTCCAGGCACCAAAACTTCTGCGGCTAGATCCGCCCAATCGGTGCATACGGCGCAGGATCAATAATCGGTTCGCGCCCCAGCATCACATCGGCAAACAACTGACACGATGCCGGCGCCAGCACCAGCCCATTGCGGTAATGCCCGCAATTGAGCCATAGCCCGTCAAACCCTGGCACCTGGCCGATGTAAGGAATGCCCTCCGGTGAGCCCGGTCGCAACCCGGCCCAATGCCCGACCACTTCGGCATCCGCCAACGCCGGAATCAACTCCACCGCCGATGCCTTCAGGCTTTCCAGCGCCGAATCGGTCGGTGTCTTGTCGTAGCCTTCATGCTCCAGCGTACTGCCGATCAGAATGTGCCCGTCGCGCCGAGGAATCGCATAACGCCCCTTCGCCAGCACCATGCTCGGCAGAAAGTCTGCCGAGCACCTGTACAGAATCATTTGCCCTTTTACCGGTTCGACCGGCAGTTCCAGCCCCAGGTGCTTCAGTAAATCCCCGCTCCAGGCGCCGGCGGTCAGCACCACTTGATCACCCGCAATGGCACCCGTCGCAGTCTGCACACCCACGATTCGATCACCCTCACGAATGAACCCGCTGACTTCGCACTGCTCATGAATGGTTACATTCGGCAGCGCCAGCAAGGCAGCCTTCAGCGACTTCACCAGCCGTGGATTGCGCACATTGGCCACATCGGCCATGTAGACCGCCCGCGAAAAACCCGCGCCCAACACCGGCACCGCATCATGCGCCGCCGAGATATCCACAGCCCGCAGCGGACGATTCTCGCGCTCGGCCCAAGCCAGCGCTTCAGCCTCATCATCCAGATCCAGCCAGTACAAACCGGTGGTATGAACTTCAGGGTCAACCCCGGTCGCGGCGAACAGTCGCTCACCGAGCTGTGGATAAAAATCCTGGGACCAGTGCGCCAACGCAGTGACGGCCGGGCTGTAGCGCCATGGGTACAGCGGCGAAACAATCCCGCCCCCCGCCCAAGACGACTCCTGCCCGACGTTCGAACGATCCAGCAGCACAACGCTGTGCACTTCGGACGCGAGATTGAACGCCGTCAGCAGCCCAATCACGCCGCCGCCGACAATCACCACTTGCTGTTGCCTGGTCATGTTCAGATCCAACCGTTAAATAGACAGAGGGCGCAAATGACGCCCCAAAAGAAACTCAGCCGCCCCAGCAGTCCTTGGCGGTCAACCCGTCTGCCGCATTGACCATGCTTTTGACACCCGTATTGCTGAGGGTGAAATCCCCACACTTGTCGGTGGCCATGCTCGAGCCAGCCTTGCGCACCGCTGTCAGCAGGAAGGCCTGGTCAGTGAGGGTCGGGGTGATGGTGTAATAGTCATTGCCGGCGCTCAGGCCAGTGGCATTGGTGTAGACATTTTTCTGCGAGTAGAACCTTTCAAGAATCTGCGCCTGCTCCGATAACACCCCGGCAATTTCGCCGCGCCGGCCCTTGTTCAGGTATTCGGTGAAGCTCGGGGCGGCAATGGTGATGACGATCCCGATGATCGCAATCACGATCATGATTTCAATCAGGGTAAAACCTCGGTTGGATCTACGCATGCCTCAACTCTCACTTACTGTATTTGTCGCCACATGATGCGACGGCTGCCGCCGCCGGATTTTTCCACCAGCGTGGTGATACCGCCACTGGAATCGTTCACAATTTTTCGGGTTGCACCGTTGACGATGGCGTTCAGGGTCGGAATGCCACCGGTGAAATACACCCCGCTGGACACCGTGTCGGTACTGTCGACCACCCCATCGCCGTTGCTATCAAGTACCGCGTGGTTGAGCATCTTACCGCTGATTGCCTCTAGCTCGACCAGTTTGCCGGTACCGACGCTGGCACATGGGTCAGTGGTATCGACACTGGCCGTGGTGAAGATGATCCGCCCCAGCACCAGGCTGGCCTGACTGATCACTCGCTCACCGGTCAGCGCGTTGTTGTACACCAGCGGCAAGTACCAGCCCTTCTGCGCCGGGTAAGTCACGTCGTTCTGGCTGGTGGTGATGAATTGACCGGTGCTGCCCGAGACCACACCTGTCACCGCCTGAGCCTGCAAACTGGATATAGTGATCTGCCCCGATCCGCCATCTGCATCCCACACTGCATAAAACGCCTGTAGATCCTTGTTGGTCTTGTCGACGGTTTCGTTGAATTTACCGGTGCCGAAAAATACGTCCTTGCCGCCCAGTGAATTGTCCGCGAGCAATGGTTGTACGGTGATGGGCTGAGTGGCGCCGCCTGCAGTGGTAAACAGCGGCTTACCGGAAAATGCCACGCCCCAGCTTTCGGGCGACGTTGCGCTCAGATCGAACTTCCACAGCCGCCCCTTCAAATCGCCGCCATAGGCGGCCTGCACCACATTCTGCGAATTGACCTTCAGTTTTACCGACGACAAGCCATTCGTGGTTTCGGCGCTGTCGACCACGATTTTCTTGATCATCGAACCGTCACGCACATCCACCACGTACAACGCGGCGACTCCGGAGTTGCTGCCATAGCCGTTGGAAATAAACGCCGCCCATCGACCATCGGCCAAGCGTGCCACTTCCGGTCGGGCGTAGGCATAACCCAGATCATTGAAAACGTTCGCGGTACTGGATGTGACGGGTGCGGTGATTTCCCACTGTGCCTTGAACACGTTACCCGCGGAGGCGTCGAACAGTTGCAGCGCATAAAAGGTTTTGCCGCCGGCTCCGGTGCCGCCGATGGCGAGGGTTTTCCAGGCACCGTTGAGCTGGGCATCGAACACGCCCACTTGGCCGTCGACCAGATATTTGTGGCTTACACCGTTGATGTAGGTCGGATCAGCGATGACGTGCAGCGATGGCAGCACGCTGGAGGGCATGTAGGCATAACGCCGGACGCCGTTGGCGGCATTGATGATATTCACGAAGCCGTCGTTGGCGTTTACCACCAGACTCGAACTCATATTGGCGACTTTGGTATTCAGGTAGGTGCTGTAAGTGCTGTCTCCCGTCAGGTCGGAGGCGGTTTTATCCGACGGGGAAGCCAATACGAGCGGCGAGTTGATGATGTCGCCGAGCAACATGCTGCGCACCTTCAGCCCGGCTTTGTTGACGCCCTTGCTCCATTCCACCAGGTCGCTGCCGGTGATGCCGGTGGGCAGGTTTTGACTCAACGATGCCTGTTGCTCTGGGGAGAAACTGCTGTAGGTGAGCGTGACGGCGCCGTTGGTCAAGGTGTTCCAGGATTGATAAGTCGGCGCAGTGGCACCGGGGACGATGGTGGTGTCGGTGGTCCACTGCAGCGCCGAGGTGTCCACTGCGCCGACCGAGGTGAAACCGAAGGACTTGAGGGTGCCGCGCCAGTCTTTCGGGTCATAGCTGGTCTGGAAATAACGGGAGCCGCTGGCCAGGGTAGTGCCGCTGGTGACACCGCTCCCCCCGGAACCTGCCTTGGAGGTGTTGCTGCTCAACGCCGAAGACAATGCGCTGTTGAGCCCCTCGCTGTCGATCACTTGATAGTACTTGCCCTTCCCCGCCCTGGCTGCGTCCGACAACATCTGGTTCGCGGCGGTAAACCCCACGGTGTAGGTGTTCATGTTCTGTTTCGGGAAGTCCACCGCGTTCCAGCTTTTGCCCGCAGCGTCGGTGCCGGCGGTGCGCATATCGATGTCGAAGGCGAACCTGGCGATGTCGTCGAGGTAGAGAGTTCCACCTTTGCCGTCAATATCGTTGTTCACGCCTTCCCGGTTCGGCAGTCGAGTCCCCCCCAAAGGATCGGTGGTCGGGAAAGTCCGGTCAAACGTCGGCAAGCCATCGGTAATGACCACGCCATAATTTTTTTGACAGCGGTACTGGATCGGGCTGCTGTACGTAGTCGGTGTCGAGTTGTAGTACGGCGCCAGCCCTCGGAAGTACCGGGTAATTTCGTAATAAGTTTCCGCCAATGGCGTTTTGGCCCCGACACTCAAGCCGTTGATGGAGGCGATCAGGTTGTTGTAATTGTCATCGGCTTGAGACTGGGTAACGCTGCCGCTCACCGCCGACAGATCACTGATTGAGCGGGCGATGTTGCCGCCATTGCCCGAGTTGTTACTGTTGAGGGGATTGAAAGCCGCAAGCCCGATGCGCAAGCCTCGGTTGCTGCTGACCAGCGCCGTGGACACATTGCGCGCGACGTTCAAGCGGTAGTCGTTGGGGATCGAACCGTTGCTGAAGTCTCGGTTGTTGCCGTTGGCCAGTCCCACCAGGTAGGACAGGTAATCGCCGGAGTAGCGGGTATTTTGATTACCGACCGGGTCCGGCAGTTTCAGGCACAACGGCGCCGGACTGTTGTTGTAAAACGCGTAGGCCCCACCGGAACAACCGGACTGCGGCAGGCTGGAGAGGGCAATCGAATCACCGACGATGTCGCTCCCGCTCAAACACCGACCGCCGGAAAAATCACATTGTTTGGCAGGCGTGTGCCCGGTGACCGTCGAATCGAATCCGGCGGCATACATGATGCTGTTCATGCTGCCCGAATTGTCGATCAGCAACATCACGTTCGGTGCGACCACCGCTGCATTTAGTAACGGTGAGTTCGAAGGTGTGAAGGCATACGCCGGGGCCGCTAGATACAGTCCAGCCACCGCCCCACAAAACAGCCGCCAACCGATGACACGCCATTCAGTACTTCGCATAAATACTCTCCACGACGCTGCGTGAGTTGCCCGCGATGCCAACGGCGGTCACCCGGTAAAGCGTCGCCGAGGTATTACTCGGCACATTGACAGCGGTGAGTGTGGTGCCAATGTTCTGCACCCCGTAAAAGCCACTGCCGGAAGCGATCCACGTCACGCCAGAGTTGCCATTGCGGCCGGCGGCAGTGAGGGTCGTGGCCTCGGCCGGCGGTGCGCACTGGCTGCAAACCGGCAATGAATAAGTGTCGAGTTGTACTGCGCTTTCACCCACGCGCAACGCGGCTTCGGCGCCCTGGAACGACTGATTGCGCGAGCTCACGCTGCCGGCCATTTTTTCCTGCAGGGTGGCGTTCTGCATCGAAGACAAGCCAATCAATGTCAGCAATAGCAGAAACACCAAGCTGATCAACAGCGCCATACCGCGCTGAACGTGGGACGTCATGGCGGCCGCCCTCATGGCAAACGGTTGCGCAAGGCGGCAACCACGCTGAAGGTTTGCTTGTGTACCCGGTTGTTCGGGTCGGCGAGGGTCAGGCTTAGACGTACGCTGCGAATGCGCGCAGGGTCCGAGGGGCTGCTGCTGTAACTGGAGGCGGCCACATCGGTGGCCGAACTGGCGAGGCCGAAGCTCACGTTGAACGCCTCCACGTTATTCACCAGCACGTACTGGGTTGGCTTGCCGGCGCCAGCCCCCATCAACACCTGATTATTGCTGAAGCTGTAGATCAATCGCCGTATCGGAAACGCCAGAAACCCCGCTGCAGGTTTACGTTCTCCGGTGTACGCCGCCGCCGAGTTCCGACAGTCAGAAATGACCGTCCACGCCGGCGCTCCGCCCGCGCCGCCGACATCTGCCGTCACCAGGGTCAGCTTGTGGTTGGCGTTGTCCCAACTGATGGGCGTTATCTGGCTGGCGTTAAAATCACCTGCATCACTTGAGTCAGTGATGGTCCCCAGACAGCCAAACATGCCGACCATGCGGATTTCCTGAATCATCTTGCTCAACACAAATCGCGCGTCTTCCTGCATCCCGGCGGAGACGTTCTGGCTGACGTAGGTATTTTTAGCCGCGATAAAAATCTGCACCACGCCGAGTACCACAATCAGGCTCAACGCCAGCGCAATCAACAACTCGATCAAACCGAACCCTCGGATCGAGCGGCTCATGGCGTGGACACCGGGTCGACCGTGGCGCGACTGGTCAAGACGAAACTGCGGCGCGAGCTGGCGGTCTTGGCGGCGCGTGAGTCATCCCAGGTGATGGTGATGGTGTAGACCCGCTGGTTCAACGCCACGCTGCCGGTGGCCGTCGCGCCGCCGAAATTGACGATATTGGTGGTGAAGTCGTAGAGATCCTGATCGCGAGCGACACTCAAGTTGCCCGAGGTCGGCGGCGTGACGGTGTAGTCGGCAGCAGAATTGGCGCGGATGCGGTCCATCATGTCGTAGGCGATAAAACTGGCCTGACTGGTCATCCGTGAACTGTCGGTGTACTTGAGGGCATTGAGTTGAATCGCCGCGGCTCCCAAAAGCCCCACCGTCAGTATCAATAACGCAACCAAGACTTCGATCAGCGTCATGCCCTCCTGAGCACGCTTGCTCCATCCCCTCATCCGCAACTTCCACCCAATAGAATTCGTCCGTTCAAACACACATTCAGCGTCCTGCTTTGCATCCCCCGTACATAGTTGATGACGACGGTGGTAGACGGTGCCGATAAACCGCCCAAGTTGTTGAAGTCCAGCGCGGTCACTCCTGAGGTTAGCGTCAGGGTGGCGCCGCTGCTCATCGCTGGAACAACCCGCAATACATTGGCCGGTGTGCCAGTACCGCCATAGACCGTCAATTCGCCGGTCCAACCGCTGCCACCGGCTGTCGGGCGGACTCGAGTGGTGATGCCACGGTTGATGGCCTCCAGTCGGGCGAAATTGAGTCCACGCTGCAAGCCGCCGATTTCGGTATCGGTCCTGGTGGTTTGCACCGAACGAGTAAACGCCGGCACCGCCAAGGTGATCACAATCAGAAACACCGCGAGCGCGATCAACAACTCGATCAGCGTGAAACCTTTTGTACGATGATCCATCGGTGCCCTCGGTTGCCGTCGGCTATACCTGCCTTTACGCGCTAGAACATTCTGCCTACACCCCCGCAAGGATCGCGCGGGTCACAACACTCCAGGGAAGGAAATGCCATGCTTCAGCAAGGTTTCAGCCTGATCGAACTGCTTATGGGACTGGCGATTGCCGCAATTGTTCTGCTGTTGGTCAGTCCAGCGTTCGCAGCACTCACTGAATCAAACCATCGAGAGCAGGCGGCGCACGCGCTAGTCAGTGGAATACGCAACGCCAGAACCCTCGCAATCACACGCAACCAGGCGGTTGTGATTCACGGCATCAACGGGGATTGGAGTCAGGGTTGGCGGATCATTCTGGACATCAGCGGCAAAGGGCCGAAGGACAGCAGCAATCCGCTGCTGGTTGAACGCGCGAGCAACACGCGGGTGCCAATTGTCGGCAATTGGCCGGTCAGGCGTTACATTCGTTTCAGCGGGATAGGCGCACCAGAGATGCCCGAACGGGCCTTTCAAGCGGGAACACTGCACTTTTGTGCAGCCCGCGAACCCGTCAGCCAGCTCCAGGTGGTGCTGGCTGCGACAGGTCGCGTCAGCCTGCGCAGCGATAAAGCTGAGCAGGCTTTATGTCAGCGTTAAAGCAGCGAACGCACGCGCAGCTCTTTGGGCATGGAGAACGTGATGTTCTCCTCACGCCCGGCCAGCTCATCGGCCCCGGTGGCGCCCCACGCTTGCAGTTGCTGGATCACACCACGCACCAACACTTCAGGAGCAGAAGCTCCGGCGGTAATGCCGATACGCTCGACGCCGTCAAACCAGCTCTTTTGCAGGTCTTCGGCACCGTCGATCAAGTAAGCCGGGGTGGCCATGCGTTCGGCCAGCTCGCGCAAGCGATTGGAGTTGGAGCTGTTCGGGCTGCCGACCACCAGTACCACATCGCATTCGTCGGCCAGTTGCTTGACGGCGTCCTGACGGTTTTGCGTGGCATAGCAGATGTCGTCCTTGCGTGGACCGCCAATCGCCGGGAAGCGCTCACGCAGTGCGTCGATGACGCGGCTGGTGTCGTCCATGGACAGGGTGGTCTGGGTCACGAAGGCGAGTTTTTCCGGATTATGTACTTCCAACGCGGCGACGTCTTTCTCGTCTTCGACCAGGTAAATCGCGCCACCATTGCTGCCATCGTACTGGCCCATGGTGCCTTCGACTTCCGGGTGACCGGCGTGACCGATGAGGATGCATTCACGGCCATCGCGGCTGTAGCGCGCGACTTCTATGTGCACCTTGGTCACTAGCGGGCAGGTTGCGTCGAACACTTTTAGGCCTCGGCCGGCGGCTTCGGTACGCACAGCCTGGGAAACACCGTGGGCACTGAAGATCACGATGACATCGTCCGGCACCTGATCCAGTTCCTCGACGAAAATCGCCCCGCGAGCACGCAGGTCTTCGACGACGAATTTGTTGTGGACCACTTCGTGGCGCACATAGATCGGCGGCCCGAAGACTTCCAGGGCGCGGTTGACGATTTCGATCGCACGGTCCACACCGGCGCAGAAGCCACGGGGGTTGGCGAGTTTGATTTGCATGCTGTGCCTCGTGTCTTGCGCGCAAGAAATAGCGAAAACAGTGAAAACTGACTGTGGGAATGGGCTTGTTGTGGCGAGGGGGCTTGCCCCCGTTCGATTGCGCAGCAATCGTAAACCAGTCAACGCGAACTCATTCAGGATCGGGGTGGTTGGTATCAGGGGTGCTTCGCACCCCAACGGGGGCAAGCCCCCTAGCCACACAAGCCCCCTAGCCTCAAAGGCTCGCTCCCATACGTTACAACGATTTGACGTTGATGATCTCGACGTCAAAGGTCAATGTCTTGCCGGCCAGCGGGTGGTTGAAGTCGATGGTCACTTGCTCGTCATCGAATTCTTTCACCACGCCAGGCAGCTCAGTATTCGCCGCATCGTTGAAGATCACCAGCAGACCCGGCGACAGCTCCATGTCCTTGAACTGTGAACGCGGGATGATCTGTACGTTCTGCGGGTTCGGCTGGCCGAAAGCGTTTTCCGGCTGAATGGTCAGCGTACGCTTGTCGCCCGCCTTGAAGCCGAACAGTGCCGCTTCGAAACCTGGCAACAGGTTGCCGTCGCCGACCTTGAAGGTCGCCGGGGCTTTGTCGAAGGTGCTGTCGACGGTGTCGCCGTTCTCCAGGCGCAGTGCAAAGTGCAAGGTGACTTCCGTGTTCTGGCGGATGCGTTGTTCAGCCAATACCTGTTCAGTCATGAACGGATTCTCCGGTCTTCTTACTTTTGAACATATCCAGTGCCAGCATTACGGCACCCACCGTGATTGCGCTGTCGGCAACGTTGAACGCCGGGAACATCCAGCGGTTCTGCCAATGCACCAGAATAAAATCGATCACATGGCCCAGTGCAATGCGGTCATACAAGTTACCCAGCGCGCCACCCAGCACGAGTGCCAAGGCGACCGCCAGCCAGGTTTCGTTGCGCCCCAGACGCTTGAGCCACACCACCAGTACCGCACTGACTGCAATCGCGATCAGGGCAAATAACCAGCGTTGCCAGCCGGAGCTGTCGGCCAGGAAGCTGAACGCCGCGCCGGTGTTGTAGGCCAGGGTCCAACTGAACAAATCGGGGATCACCACGATTTGCTGGAACATCTCGAGCCTGTCTTCAAAGTAGAACTTGCTGACCTGGTCGATGACCAGGACCAGCAAACTCAACCAGAGCCAGCTCAGCCGTCCGAAACGGCCAGCGGCGTTAGGCATAGTGACGTACCTCGCCGGCACCGCTGATGTTGTCGACGCAACGACCGCAGATTTCCGGATGCTCCGGGTTCACGCCGACGTCTTCACGGCAGTGCCAGCAACGGGCGCACTTGGCGTAGCTTGACTTGACCACTTGCAGCTTCAAACCGCTGACTTCGGTGACTACCGCGTCCTGTGGTGCCTGAACAAAAGGCGCGACGGTCGCGGTCGAAGTGATCAGCACGAAGCGCAGTTCGTTGCTCAGCTTGGCCAGGTCGGCGCTCAGCGCTTCTTCGGCGAACAGCGTCACTTCGGCTTGCAGGTTGCCACCGACGGCCTTGGCCGCGCGCTGGATTTCCATTTCCTTGTTGACGGCTACTTTCACGGCCATGATCCGCTCCCAGTAGGCGCGGTCCAGCTCGACACCTTCCGGTAGCTCGGTCAAACCTTCGTACCAGGTGTTGAGCATCACCGATTCGTTGCGCTCGCCCGGCAGGTATTCCCACAGTTCGTCAGCGGTAAACGCGAGGATCGGCGCGATCCAGCGCACCAGCGCTTCGGAGATGTGATACAGCGCGGTTTGCGCCGAACGGCGGGCCTTGCTGTTGGCACCAGTGGTGTACTGACGGTCCTTGATGATGTCGAGGTAGAAACCGCCTAGCTCCTGCACGCAGAAGTTGTGGATCTTGGAATAGACGTTCCAGAAGCGGTATTCGCCGTAATGCTCTTGCAGCTCACGTTGCAGCAGCAACGTGCGGTCCACGGCCCAACGGTCCAGCGCGAGCATGTCTTCAGCCGGCAGGATGTCGGTGGCCGGGTTGAAACCGGTCAGGTTCGAGAGCAGGAAGCGCGCAGTGTTACGGATACGCCGGTAGGCGTCCGCGCTGCGTTGCAGGATCTGATCGGAAACTGCCATTTCACCGGAGTAATCGGTGGAAGCCACCCACAGACGCATGATGTCGGCGCCCAGGGTGTCGTTGACCTTTTGCGGTGCAATCACGTTGCCCAGCGATTTGGACATCTTGCGACCGGACTCATCAACGGTGAAGCCGTGAGTCAGCAGCTCGCGGTACGGTGCGTGGTTGTCGATGGCGCAACCGGTCAGCAAGGACGAGTGGAACCAGCCACGGTGTTGGTCCGAGYCTTCCAGGTACAGGTCGGCGCGTGGACCGGTTTCGTGGCCCATCGGGTGCGAACCGCGCAGGACGTGCCAGTGCGTGGTGCCCGAGTCGAACCAGACGTCCAGGGTGTCGCTGATCTTGTCGTACTGCGGCGCTTCATCACCCAGCAGTTCGGCGGCGTCCATCTTGAACCAGGCTTCGATGCCTTCGACTTCGACGCGCTTGGCGACTTCTTCCATCAGCTCGGCGGTGCGTGGGTGCAGTTCGCCGCTTTCCTTGTTCAGGAAGAACGGGATCGGCACGCCCCAGTTGCGCTGACGGGAGATGCACCAGTCCGGACGGTTGGCGATCATCGAGTGCAGGCGCGCCTGGCCCCAGGCCGGGACGAACCTGGTTTCTTCGATGGCTTTGATCGCACGCTTGCGCAGGGTTTCGCCAGTCACAGGCTCTTTGTCCATGCCGATGAACCACTGCGCGGTGGCGCGGTAGATCAACGGGGTCTTGTGACGCCAGCAGTGCATGTAGCTGTGTTCGATGATGGTGGTGTGCAGCAGCGCACCGACTTCAGTCAGCTTGTCGACGATGGCCGGGTTGGCCTTCCAGATGAACTGGCCGCCAAAGAACTCCAGCGACGTCGCGTAAACACCGTTGCTTTGCACCGGATTGAGGATGTCGTCGTTGACCATGCCGTACTTCTTGCAGGTCACGAAGTCGTCCACGCCGTAGGCCGGAGCGGAGTGAACCACGCCCGTGCCGGCGCCCAGTTCAACGTACTCGGCCAGGTAAACCGGCGACAGGCGATCGTAGAACGGGTGACGGAAATTGATCAGTTCCAGTTCTTTACCAGTGGTGGTCGCGATGACCGAACCTTTCAGGCTRTAACGCGCCAGGCACGACTCGACCAGCTCTTCAGCCAGCACCAGCAGTTTGTCGCCGACATCGACCAGGGCGTAATTGAATTCCGGGTGAACGTTCAGCGCCTGGTTGGCCGGGATGGTCCACGGGGTGGTGGTCCAGATCACGATCGAAGCCGGTTTGGCCATCGATGGCAGACCGAAAGCGGCGGCCAGTCTGGCTTCGTCGGCAATCGGGAAAGCTACGTCGATGGTCGAGGACTTCTTGTTCTCGTACTCGACTTCCGCTTCAGCCAGGGCCGAACCGCAGTCGAAGCACCAGTTCACAGGCTTGAGGCCCTTGAATACGAAACCGCCCTTGACGATTTCAGCCAAGGCGCGGATTTCACCGGCTTCGTTTTTGAAGTCCATGGTCTTGTACGGGTTGGCGAAATCGCCCAACACGCCCAGACGGATGAATTCGGATTTCTGGCCTTCGATCTGCTCGGTGGCGTAGGCACGGCACAGTTCGCGGGTCTTGTCCGCGCCCAGGTTCTTGCCGTGGGTCACTTCGACTTTGTGCTCGATCGGCAGACCGTGGCAGTCCCAGCCCGGCACATAAGGCGCGTCGAAACCGGACAGGGTCTTCGAGCGGATGATCATGTCCTTGAGAATCTTGTTCAGCGCATGACCGATGTGAATCGTGCCGTTGGCGTACGGAGGACCGTCGTGCAGGACGAACTTCGGACGATCCTTGCCAATCTCGCGCAACTTACCGTACAGGCCAATGCTGTCCCAGCGCTGCAGAATCTGCGGTTCGCGCTGAGGCAGGCCGGCCTTCATTGGGAAGGCGGTGTCCGGAAGGTTTAGCGTGGCTTTATAGTCGGTCATTTAAGGCTCTTCATTAGCGATTGGCGCTAGGTGCGACAGGGCACGGGCGGCGGCGACATCCGCATTGATCGCCGTCTTAAGCGCCTCCAGAGAGGCGAAACGCTGCTCTTCACGCAGCTTGTGGTGGAAGACCACCGTCAAACGCCGGTCATACAGATCGCCGGCAAAATCTAAAAGATGCACTTCGAGGTGGGCTTTGCCATCACCTTGAACCGTTGGCCGCACGCCGATATTGGCGACGCCTGGCCAGGTTTTGCCGTCGATGTCGACGTTGACCAGGTAAACCCCGGACAGCGGCACGCGACGGCGCTTGAGTTGTATGTTGGCCGTGGGCGTACCCAACTGGCGCGCCAGCTTCTGGCCGTGCAGCACCCGCCCGGTAATCTGGAACGGCCGCCCAAGCAGTCGCTCGGCCAGGGCGAAATCAGCAGCGGCCAGCGCATTACGAACCTGGGTGCTGCTGACCCGGATGCCGTCCAGCTCGACGGTTTGCGCCGCTTCGACGGTAAAGCCCTGAACAATGCCGGCTTGTAGCAGGAAATCGAAATCTCCTACGCGGTCACAGCCGAAGCGGAAGTCGTCACCGACCTCAAGGTGCTGCACGCCAAGGCCGTCCACCAGAATGGTATCAACGAATTCGCTGGCACTGAGCTTGCTCAGCCGCTGGTTGAAGGCCAGGCACAGGACGCGGTCGACACCTTCGTCGGCCAGCAGCTGCAGTTTGTCCCGCAGCCGGGCCAGACGGGCCGGGGCCGTGTCCGGGGCAAAGAATTCGCGCGGCTGTGGCTCAAAAATCACCACGCAGCTGGGCACGCCCAACTCGAGCGCACGTTCACGCAGCCGCGCCAGGATAGCCTGGTGACCACGGTGAACACCGTCAAAGTTGCCAATGGTGGCGACACAGCCCCGATGCTGGGGGCGCAGATTTTGGAGGCCTCGAACCAGCTGCATAACGCGCTTCTTGCTCATAAAGTGGTCGATTATAACCACACCCGGCGGCCGACGACAGGCAACACCGTAACCAAAGTGATCGAGCCGACAAAACCACCGGCTCGCCCGTGTTTATCGAGGTCGAAACCTCAACTCAGTGCCTTGCGATTGAAGTCGCGCAAACGGAAGCCCATCAACAGCAACATCCCGAAGTAAGAGACGATGCCGGCCGCGACCAAAGCGCCAAGGCGCAGGAACCGCTCCAGCATATGCCCCTKGCCCCAGGCCGGCATGAAGTGCATCCCGACCAGCAGCACCGCAGACATCACCAACACAGCGATAACGAGCTTGGCGCCGAACTTCGCCCAGCCCGGTTGCGGCTGGTACATCTGCTGCTTGCGCAACTGATAGAACAACAATCCGGCGTTGAGACAGGCACCCGCGCTGATGGCCAGGGCCAGACCGGCGTGGGCCAGTGGACCGATCAGCATCAGGTTGAACAACTGGGTCACCACAAGGGTGAAAATTGCAATTTTTACCGGAGTGCGGATGTTTTGTTGCGCATAAAATCCCGGCGCCAGCACTTTGATCACGATAATGCCCAGCAAACCGACTGAATATGCGATCAATGCCCGCTGCGTCATTGACGCATCAAAGGCGCTGAACTCGCCGTACTGGAACAACGAGACGGTCAACGGCTCGGCCAGAATCCCCAGCGCCAGCGAACACGGCAACACCAGGACGAAGCACAGGCGCAGGCCCCAATCGAGGATGCGCGAATATTCGTGACGATCCTTGCTGGCGTAGGTTTTGGCCAGTGTCGGCAACAAAATCGTGCCCAACGCCACGCCCAGCACGCCGGACGGCAATTCCATCAGACGGTCGGCGTAGTACATCCAGGACACCGAACCAGCCACCAGAAAGGACGCGAAGATGGTGTTGATGATCAGCGAAATCTGGCTCACGGACACACCGAGAATCGCCGGCAGCATCTGCTTCATGACCCGCCAGACGCCGCTGTCACGCAGGTTCAGGCGTGGCAACACCAGCATGCCGATCTTTTTCAGGTGCGGCAGCTGATAGAGCAACTGCGCCAGGCCACCTACCAGAACCGCCCAGCCCAACGCCATGACCGGCGGATCGAAATACGGGGTCAGGAATAGCGAAAAGATGATCATGCTGACATTCAGCAGGGTCGGCACGAAGGCCGGGACGGAAAACCGGTTGTAAGTATTGAGAACCGCGCCGGCCAGTGACGACAGGGAGATCAGCAATATGTAGGGAAAGGTCACCCGCAACAGACTGGAGGTCAGTTCGAATTTTTCCGGTGTATCGGTAAAACCCGGCGCGGTCGCCCAGATGACCCAAGGTGCAGCAATCATCCCCAATACCGTAACCAGCGCCAGCACCAGCGTCAGCAGGCCCGAGACGTAGGCAACAAACGTTCGTGTCGCCTCCTCACCCTTCTGGCTTTTGTATTCGGCCAGAATCGGTACGAAAGCCTGGGAAAACGCCCCCTCGGCGAAGATCCGACGCAACAGATTGGGCAATTTGAAGGCGATAAAGAAGGCGTCCGTCGCCATCCCGGCACCAAATGCACGTGCGATTAGCGTGTCACGAACAAACCCCAAAACCCGGGAAAGCATCGTGATAGAGCTGACAGCGGCCAACGATTTGAGCAGATTCATTGAAAGAGTTTGTGCCTGTCGATAAACAGCAGGCGAACAAAGCGCCTACTTATGCGATACTCCGCGCCGCAGCAGCACAGAGCCAAAGCTCGCGAGTTTACAGGTCAAGCGCCGGAAATAAATATCCCGCCTCTTTATACCTACCACTTAGCGGAACGTCTCAACCGCCCTTGACAAGACATCAACTCATCGGCATGATTCGCGGCCTATTTTGTTTGCTATTTCCTAAAAAGTCTTTCGAGGAGCTCGACGGTGGCCAACACACCTTCCGCCAAAAAACGTGCAAAACAGGCTGAGAAGCGTCGCAGCCACAACGCCAGCCTGCGTTCCATGGTTCGTACCTACATCAAGAATGTAGTTAAAGCCATCGACGCAAAAGACGCTGCTAAAGCTCAAGCTGCTTACGTTCTGGCCGTGCCAGTTATCGACCGTATGGCCGATAAAGGCATCATCCACAAGAACAAGGCTGCTCGTCATAAGAGCCGCCTGAACGGTCACGTCAAGGCTCTGAACCTTGCTGTTGCCGCTTAAGCGATAAGCTTGTTGAAAAACCGACCTTCGGGTCGGTTTTTTATTGCCTGCGATTTGGCAAAAACACCGCAAAAAAAATGTGGGAGCGGGCTTGCTCGCGAAGGCGGTGTGTCAGGCGACTTTAATGTCATCTGATACTCCCTCTTCGCGAGCAAGCCCGCTCCCACATCTCGAGTTGCGTTAGCTTATTGAGCGTGCGCCCACGGCAGGATCGGGATTGCTGTCACCGCATTCTGCGGGCTGCCTTCGATCAACCGGTCGCTGTAGACCAGGTACACCAGCGTATTGCGCTTCTTGTCGAGGAAACGCACCACCTGCATGGTCTTGAACACCAGCGACGTGCGCTCCTTGAACACCTCATCACCGTCCTTCRGCTCACCCTTGAAGCTAATGGGCCCGACCTGACGACAGGCGATAGACGCCTCGGCGCGATCTTCAGCCAACCCCAAACCACCTTTAACGCCGCCAGTCTTGGCGCGTGACAAGTAGCACGTCACGCCATCGACCTTCGGATCATCAAACGCCTCGACGACGATACGGTCGTTCGGGCCGACGAATTTGAACACTGTTGATACCTGGCCAATTTCCTCAGCTGAAGCAAGCAGCGGCATTGCCAGCAACAGACCCAATAATCCTTTTGCCATTCGCATTCAGGTATTCCCTCAGACCAGAATCAAGTTATCGCGGTGAACCAGTTCCGGTTCAGCCATGTAACCCAACAGACCGACAATCGCCTCAGACGACTGACCGATGATTTTTTGCGCTTCCAGCGCGCTGTAGTTAGCCAGGCCGCGGGCGATTTCGCGACCATCCGGCGCGACGCAGACCACCATCTCGCCGCGACGGAAGCTGCCCTGGACCAGCTTGACGCCCACCGGCAGCAAACTTTTATGATCCTGCACCAGCGCTTTCACCGCACCTCCATCCAGCACCAGCGTGCCACGGGTTTGCAAATGCCCGGCCAGCCACTGCTTGCGCGCCGCCAGCATGCCACGCTCAGGCGAGAGCAACGTGCCGATGCGCTCACCCGCCTTCAGGCGATCCAGCACACGCTCAATGCGCCCGCCAACGATGATGGTGTGCGCCCCGGAGCGGGCCGCCAGACGCGCAGCACGCAATTTGGTCTGCATACCGCCACGCCCCAACGCACCACCGGTACCGCCCGCCACTGCATCCAGCGCCGGATCATCGGCGCGCGCCTCGTAAATCAGATTGGCATCGGGGTTGTTGCGCGGATCAGCGTCGAACATGCCATCGCGATCCGTGAGGATCACCAGCAAATCAGCCTCAACCAGGTTGGCCACCAGCGCGGCCAGCGTGTCGTTGTCGCCGAAACGGATTTCGTCCGTCACCACAGTGTCGTTTTCGTTGATCACCGGGATCACTTTCAACTCAACCAAGGCACGCAAGGTGCTGCGGGCGTTCAGGTAACGCTTGCGGTCGGACAAGTCATCATGCGTCAGGAGAATCTGCGCCGTGTGCCGGCCATGCTCGGCAAAGCTCGACTCCCAAGCCTGTACCAACCCCATCTGACCGATGGCGGCAGCGGCCTGCAACTCGTGCATCGCGCTGGGTCGCACAGTCCAGCCCAAGCGACTCATGCCTGCAGCCACCGCCCCGGAAGATACCAACACGAGCTCGACGCCAGCCTCATGCAAGGCCACCATCTGCTCGACCCAGACACCCATTGCTGCGCGATCCAGGCCCTTGCCGTCCGCCGTCAGCAAAGCGCTGCCGATCTTCACGACCCAACGCTGCGCACCTGTCACCTTGCTCCGCATCATCTTCAACCTTAGCTTGAGGACAGCGCGACCTGGCACTGCCCGTGACGTTATTCGTGGTTATTCGTGACCAACTACCGATTTCCAGATACTAAAACGCCGCTCTATTGAGCGGCGCTTAAGTTTATCGCAACGAATCAGTCACGCACGTAAATGATTTCCGGACCGTCTTCGTCATCCACATCTTCTTCATCCCAATCATCGTCGCCGATGTCATGGACCGACTTCACGCCGCTACGGCGCAGGGCACGCTGGTCATCCAGGGCCTGCAGCTGAGCACGGGCTTCGTCTTCGATACGCTGATCGAGCTCAGCCAACTCTTCCTTGTAGGCCGGGTCAGCAGCCAGGCGATCAGCACGATCTTCCATGTAACGCATGATGTCGTGACACAGACGCTCGGTGCCGAGTTTGGAGATGGCCGAGATCACGTAAACCGGGCCAGTCCATTCCAGGCGATCGACGATCTCCTTGACGCGAGCGTCGTGCTCTTCTTCAAGGATTTGGTCACACTTGTTCAGCACTAGCCAGCGATCACGCTCTGCCAGGGACGGGCTGAACTTGGTCAGCTCGCTGACGATCACTTCTGCAGCATCCGGTGCACTGGCGTCATCCAGCGGCGCCATGTCTACGAGGTGCAGCAGCAAGCGGGTACGCGACAAGTGCTTGAGGAAGCGAATCCCCAGGCCGGCACCATCGGAAGCGCCTTCGATCAGGCCCGGAATGTCCGCAACCACGAAGCTCTTCCAGCGATCGACGCTGACCACACCCAGGTTCGGCACCAAGGTGGTGAACGGGTAGTCGGCAACTTTCGGCTTGGCAGCCGATACCGAGCGGATAAACGTACTCTTACCAGCATTCGGCAAGCCCAGCAGACCAACGTCAGCCAGCACTTTCATTTCCAGCTTGAGGTCACGCGCCTCACCCGGCTTACCCGGAGTGGTCTGACGCGGAGCGCGGTTGGTACTGGATTTGAAACGCGTGTTACCCAGACCGTGCCAACCACCATGAGCCACCAGCAGCTTTTGGCCGGCCTTGGTCAGGTCGCCGATCACTTCTTGAGTGGCCGCGTCGATGACAGTGGTGCCGACCGGTACGCGCAACACCAGCTCTTCACCTT
>NZ_JBFULH010000030.1:0-24122 GCF_056400445.1 Pseudomonas sp. P5_B2
TGCGGTGGGTCAGCCGACATCAATGTTGAATGATGAACCGCATTCGCGAGCAAGCCCGCTCCCACATTGACTTTCGCCAACCTGACACTCCGCGTTTTTACCTCCTTCCTGATACTTATTCTCATTCGTTAATTTTTCCTGTGTGCATTCGTTTTATAGGGACGACGTGCCTTTGTGCTTCCCGCCACTGATCCGGATGCTTAGAAATGAATGCTGAAGACTCCTTGAAACTTGCTCGCCGGTTTATCGGGTTGCCCCTGGAAAAGCGCCAGATGTTCCTTGCGGCCTTGCACAAGGAGGGTGTTGATTTCGCCCGGTTTCCCATTCCCGCTGGCGTCGAAGCCGAGGATCGCCAAGCGTTGTCCTATGCCCAGCAACGCATGTGGTTTCTCTGGCAGCTAGACCCGCAAAGCGGCGCCTACAACCTGCCGGGGGCAGTGCGCCTGAGCGGGCGGCTGAATCTGCGCGCGTTGGAGCAGGCTTTCGCCAGTCTCGTTGAGCGTCACGAAACCCTGCGCACAGTGTTCCAGCGCCAGGCCGATGACAGCTTGCTGCAAGTGCCGGCCAGCGAATCGCTGGTGATCGATCATGTGGATTTCAGTGCACTTGCGGCCACGGAGCGCGAGCTCGTTGTTGCGCAAGCGGCCGAGCAGCAATCGGTGCTGCCATTCGATCTTTCAGTCGGCCCTTTGCTGCGTGTCACGTTGCTCAAACTCGCCGAACAGGAGCACGTGCTGCTGCTGACCCTGCACCACATCGTGTCCGATGGCTGGTCGATGAACGTGTTGATCGACGAATTCATCCGCTGCTACGACGCTTTCGACGCGGGCGCACAACCGCAACTCGCGCCATTGCCGATCCAGTACAGCGACTACGCCCTGTGGCAGCGGCGCTGGCTGGACGCGGGCGAGCAGGCACGCCAACTCGATTACTGGCAAGCACAACTGGGTAGCGAACACCCGGTGCTGGAACTGCCCACCGACCATCCCCGTCCGGCAATGCCGAGCTATCGCGGCACACGTTACGAATTCGCCGTTGACGCGCAACTGGCCGAGCAACTGCGAGCCACGGCGCAAAAGCACAACATCACCCTGTTCATGCTGTTGCTGGGTGCGTTCAACGCGCTGTTGCATCGCTACACCGGGCAGACCGACATCCGCATCGGCGCGCCCATCGCTAACCGTAACCGCGCCGAAATCGAAGGCCTGATCGGTTTCTTCGTCAACACCCAGGTGCTGCGCACCCAGCTAGACGGCCAGACCCGCGTCGACGACTTGCTACGCGCCATCAAGGAAACCGCCCTCGGCGCCCAGGCCCATCAGGACTTGCCGTTCGAGCGCCTGGTCGAGGCGCTGAAACTGGAACGCAGCCTCAGTCACACGCCGCTGTTCCAGGTGATGTACAACCACCAGCCGCAAGTCGCGGACATTGCCACGGTCAGCACGGCGTCCGGTCTGGCGCTGGGTGTGATCGAGTGGGAAGGGCGCACCACCCAGTTCGACCTGACCCTCGACACTTACGAAAAGGGCAGCAAGCTGCACGCTGCGCTGACGTACGCCAACGACCTGTTCGACGCAGACACCATCGCGCACATGGCGCAGCACTGGACCACTCTGCTGCAAGGCATGGTCAACGATCCGACGCAGCGAATCAGTGATTTGCCGCTGCTGGGAAGTGCGGAATACCAGCGCATCGTGCACGACTGGAATCACATCGACGAAAGCGTCCCGCAGGCGCTGTGCATTCATGAGCTGATCAGCCAGCAAGTCGCAACCAGTCCGAATGCATTGGCGGTGACCTTCGGCGCTCAGCAGCTGAGTTACGCCGAACTCGACACTCAGGCCAATCGCCTGGCGCACAAACTGATCGAACTGGGTGTTGGTTCGGAAGTTCGCGTTGGCGTGGCGATGCAGCGCTCGGAAAAGTTGCTGGTGGCGTTGCTGGCGGTACTCAAGGCCGGCGGAGCCTACGTGCCGCTGGACCCGGATTACCCGGCCGAACGCGTCGCGTACATGCTCGAAGACAGTCGCGCCTTGGTGTTGCTGACTGAACAATCCGTCGCCGCGACATTGACCGTGAAAGCCGACACCCAAGTGTTGTTGCTGGATGACAAGGTATGGGCCGATTACCCGGCAAATGCCCCGCAAACCTTCGTCACTCCAGACAACCTCGCCTACGTCATCTACACCTCCGGCTCCACCGGCAAACCCAAAGGCGTGGCCATCGCCCATCGCAACGTGCTGGCGCTGATCGACTGGTCGGCATCGGTCTACAGCCGCGAAGACATCCAAGGCGTACTGGCCTCGACCTCGGTCTGCTTTGACCTGTCGGTGTGGGAACTCTTTGTCACTTTGGCCAACGGTGGCTCGGTGATCATCGCCCGCAACGCCTTGGAATTGCCGCAACTGCCGGCGCGGGATCAGGTGCGCCTGATCAACACCGTGCCGTCGGCGATCAATGCGTTGCAGCGCGACGGGCAGATCCCGCCAAGCGTGCGCATCATCAACCTGGCCGGCGAGCCGCTGAAGCAGAGTCTGGTGGAGGCGTTGTATCAGCAGCCAACTGTCGAACATGTCTACGACCTGTATGGCCCGTCGGAAGACACCACGTATTCGACCTGGACCCTTCGCGAGGCCGGCGGCTGCGCGAACATCGGTCGACCGCTCAAACACACTGCCAGCTATTTGCTGGATGCCGAGCTGCAACCGGTCCCGCAAGGCGTCTGCGCCGAGCTTTACCTGAGTGGCGCAGGCATCACTCGTGGTTACCTGGCACGCCCAGGCATGACTGCTGAAAAGTATGTGCCAAACCCTTTCGCCGATAATGGCGAACGTCTGTACCGCACCGGCGACCTGACCCGCTATCAGGCCGATGGCACGTTGCAATACATCGGACGCATCGACCATCAGGTCAAGGTCCGTGGCTTTCGCATCGAACTGGGTGAAATCGAAGCGAGGTTGTTGCAGCAGGACGCCGTGCGCGAACTGGCGATGCTGGCGCAGGACGGTGTCAACGGCCAGCAATTGGTCGCCTACATCGTGCCAAGCGATCCAGCCTTGCTGGACGATGTCGACGCTCAAGCGACTCAGCGTGAAACCTTGAAAGCCGCGCTGCGCCAGCATCTGCCGGACTACATGGTCCCGGCGTTTCTGCTGTTCCTCGATCACCTGCCGCTGACCCCCAACGGCAAACTAGACCGCAAAGCCTTGCCGGCGGTCGATGGTTYGCAGCAACAACGCGAACACGTCGCACCGCGCAGCGTTTTGGAAAAATCCCTGGCCGCGATCTGGCAGGACGTACTGGCCATCGACAACGTCGGTCTGGAGGATAACTTCTTCGAACTGGGCGGCGATTCCATCGTGTCCATGCAAGTGGTCAGCCGCGCGCGTCAGGCCGGGATCGTATTGAGCCCCAAAGACTTGTTCCAGCACCAGACCATTCGCAGTCTCGCTCTAGCGGCCCGCAGCGGCGTGCAGCCGTTGATCGACCAAGGCCCTGCAATGGGGGCGGTGGCGCTGGCGCCGGTGCAGCAGTGGTTTTTCGAGCAAGCGATCCCTGGGCGTCAGCACTGGAACCAGTCGCTGCTGCTGGTGCCACGCGAGGCGTTGAACGCCGAGGTCCTGAATCGCGCCATCGAGCACTTGCTGACCCACCATGACAGCTTGCGCTTGCGTTATGAAGAGACCGTTGAAGGCTGGCAGCAAACCTACGCCGCGCCGATCATGGAGTCGGTGTTGTGGCAGCGTCAGGTCCAGTCGCTCGAAGAACTCAATGCCCTGTGCGACGAAGCCCAACGCAGTCTCGATCTGCAAAAGGGTCCGCTGATGCGCGCGCTTCTGGTGGCAATGGCCGACGGGACACAACGCCTGCTGCTGGTGATTCATCACTTGGTGGTGGACGGCGTTTCCTGGCGCGTGTTGCTGGAAGATCTTCAGCAGTTCTACAGCGGAAGCAGCGTGTCGTTGGCGAAAACCAGCACGTATCAGCGTTGGGTTGAACGTCTGCAAGCGCAGGTTCCAGCCTTTGAATACAGCCTCGGTTATTGGCTGACCCAACTGAACAACGCACCGAATGCTTTGCCGTGCGAACGCCCCAATGGCGCGCTGGAAAACCGCTTCGAACACAAAATCGAGCTCAAGCTCGACGCCGAACACACCCGTAAATTGCTGCAACACGCCCCGGCGGCCTACCGCACTCAGGTCAATGACCTGCTGCTGACCGCGCTGACACGCGCAGTGTGCCGCTGGAGCGGGCAGGGCAGCGCACTGATCCAACTCGAAGGCCATGGTCGCGAAGACCTGTTCGATGACATCGACCTGACGCGCACTGTCGGCTGGTTCACCAGCCTGTTCCCGGTCAATCTGGCGCCGTCGAGCGATCTCGGTGTATCGATCAAAAGCATCAAGGAACAACTGCGCGGCGTGCCGGACAAAGGCCTCGGTTACAGCGCGCTGCGTTACCTCGGCAGCCCGATAATTCGCGCCGAACTGGCCGCGTTGCCGCAACCGCGTATTACCTTCAACTATCTGGGGCAGTTCGATCGTCAGTTCGACGATGGGGCGATGTTCGTGCCGTCCACCGAAGGTAATGGTGTGGCGCAGGATCCTTCAGCGCCGTTGGGCAATTGGCTGACGGTCGAAGGCCAGGTCTACGGCGGCGAGTTGTCGCTGAGCTGGGGGTTCAGCCGCGAAATGTTCGACACCGCTACCATCCAGCGTCTGGCGGACGATTATGCTCAGGAACTGAATGCGCTGATCGATCACTGCTGCGCCGTTGAAATGCCCCAAGCCACACCGTCGGACTTCCCGTTGGCGCGCATCAGTCAGGCGCAACTCGACGCATTACCGGTCGCGATGCTGGAAGACCTGTATCCACTGTCGCCGATGCAGCAAGGCATGCTGTTTCACACCCTCTACGCACCAGAAGTCGGCGCCTACATCAGCCAGTTGCGCCTGGACATTCAAGGTCTCGATCCGCAGCGCTTTGCCCAAGCCTGGCAGACCGCGCTGGAACGCCACGACATTCTGCGCAGCAGCTTCCACTGGCAAGGCCTAGACACCGCGCATCAGGCGATTGTCCGTGAAGTCGCGTTGCCGCTAGAAGTGCTGCAAGCGAGCGACACCGACGCGCTGGCCGATGCCGAACGTGCCCAAGGTTTTGAATTAGGCCGTGCGCCGCTGTTTCGCTTGAAACTGGTCCGCACCGACGCCAACGACTGGCACCTGATCTACACCAGCCACCACATTTTGATGGACGGCTGGAGCAACGCGCAGTTGCTGGCCGAAGTCATCCAGCATTACGCCACCGGGCAATCGCTGCCGGCACCGACCGGGCAATATCGTGACTATTTGAGCTGGTTGCAGCAGCAATCCGCAGACGCTGGCGAGCAATTCTGGAAAGCCGCGTTGGCACCGCTGGAAGCGCCGACGTTGCTCGCCGAAGCCTTGCGCCCGCCAGTGTGCGCCGAGGGTAGCGAAGAGTATCGAGTCGCCCTCGACAGTCGCGCAACCCAGCGTCTGGCCGATTTCGCACGCCAACAGAAAGTCACCCTCAACACCATGCTGCAAGCGGCGTGGAGCCTGTTGCTGCATCGCTACACCGGTCAGGATTGTGTGGTGTTCGGTGCCACCGTTGCCGGTCGTTCGGCACCGCTGCCGGGAATCGAACAACAACTCGGACTGTTCATCAACACGCTGCCGCTGGTGTGCGCGATGAACCCTGAGCAAACCGTCAGCCAATGGCTGAGCGAACTACAAAGCTTGAACCTGGCCATGCGCGAGTTCGAGCATGTGCCGCTTTACGACATTCAGGGTTGGGCAGGGCAACAGGGTTCGGCGCTGTTCGACAGCCTGTTGGTGTTCGAAAACTTCCCGGTGGCCGAAGCGCTGAAACAGGGCGCACCGGCCGGATTGTCATTCGGCAACCTGCACAACCACGAACGCACGCATTATCCGCTGACATTGGGTATTGAGCTGGGTGAAAGCTTGAGCCTGGAGTTCAGCTACGACGCGGCGCGGTTCAGTGCGGCGCAGGTCGCTGAGTTGTCAGCCAATCTGCAGCATTTGCTGATGCAGTTGGTGGCGCTGCCGGAGGCGCCATTGGGTGCGCTGGAACTGCTCGATGTCGATGGAAAAAAGGCGTTGCTTGCGATCTGCCAACCGGTGGCGGTTCAGTTGTCCACAGCCTTATTGGTCCACGAGCAAATCGCCGCTCAGGCTGCCGTCACCCCGCAAGCGCTGGCGTTGCAGGCCGACGGCCAATCCATGAGCTACGCGCAGTTGAACACCCAGGCCAACCGTCTGGCCCATCGTCTTATTAAAAACGGCGCCGGCCCAGGCTCGCGTGTCGGTCTGGCGTTGCGCCGTGGCCCGCACCTGATCGTCAGCCTGTTGGCCGTGCTGAAAACCGGTGCGGCGTATGTGCCGCTGGACCCGAACTATCCGGCGGAACGTCTGGCCTACATGATCGACGACAGCCGCCTCGACGTGCTGCTGTGCGAATCCGGTCAGCTGGACGATGTGCAAGGCGTGCCGCGTCTTATCGTCAGTGACAACGCTGGCTATCCTGAAAACGATCCGCAGAACCACGCGGTCGCCGAAGACCTGGCCTACGTCATCTACACCTCCGGCTCCACTGGCCAACCCAAAGGCGTGGCCATCGCCCATGCCGCGTTGCGCGAGTTCTGCCAGACAGCCGCCGACTATTCGGTGCTCTCGACAGCGGACCGCGTGTTGCAGTTTGCGACCTTCAGTTTCGATGGCTTTGTCGAGCAATGTTTCCCGGCGCTGTGCGTCGGCGCGGCGTTGATCATGCGCGGCGATGCGTTATGGGATGCCGGCCGACTGGCCACTGAAATAGTCGAGCAGGGCGTGACCGTAGCGGACTTGCCCGCCGCTTACTGGTACCTGCTGGCCCGCGAATGCGTCAGCGGCGTGGTGCGCGATCTCGGTGGTTTACGTCAGGTGCACGTCGGCGGCGAAGCGATGTCGGTCGAAGGTGTGCGTTTGTGGCATCAGGCCGGATTGAGCCACGTGCGACTGCTGAACACCTACGGCCCGACTGAGGCGACAGTGGTGTCCAGCGTGCATGAATGCCGACTCGACGATGCCAGCGACGTCTTTGGCATCCCGATTGGTCGTGCCATCGCCGGTCGTGCGTTGTATGTGCTGGACGCGTCCGGCCAATTGCTGCCCAACGGTGGCGTTGGCGAATTGTGCATCGGCGCGCCGGCCTGCCTCGCGCAAAGCTACTTCGATCGACCGGCACTGACCGCCGAGCGTTTTCTGCCGGACCCGTTCGCCCGTGAGCCGGGCGCACGGCTGTACCGCAGCGGCGACCTGGCACGCTACAACGCTGACGGACATCTGGAATACGTCGGCCGTATCGACCATCAAGTGAAAATTCGCGGTTTTCGCATCGAAATGGGCGAGATCGAAGCTTGCCTGCAAGCCCGCGAGGACGTGCGCGAAGCGGCGGTCATCGCTCAGGACGGCACGCAACTGGTGGCGTATGTCGTGGCCAGCGATGCGGTGGTTTCTGAAACTGACTATTTGGAAGGACTCAAAGCCGTTCTGCGACAGTCTCTGCCGGAATACATGGTGCCAAACCAGCTGATCCTGCTCGCCAGACTGCCGCTCAACAACAACGGCAAACTGGACCGCAGCGCTTTGCCGCGTGCTGAAGCCAGCGATGCACAACACACTTTCGTGACCCCGGCCGAAGGGCTGGAAACGCAACTGGCGCTGATCTGGCAGGACGTGTTGCAGGTCGAGCAAGTGGGCCGCGACGACAACTTCTTCGAGCTGGGCGGGCACTCGTTGCTAGTGCTTCAGGTGATTTCGCGGGTGCGTCAGCAATTGCACCTAGAACTGTCGGTAAGCAGCCTGTTTTCGGCCGCGAATCTGGCGGAGTTTGCCGAGCGTGCAACGCTGGCGAGCGTCAACGGCCAACCAATCCTGCAACCTGCATCATTCGATCAACCGCCGATGCTGTCGTACGCCCAGCAGCGCCAATGGATTCTCTGGCAACTCGACCCGCAAAGCCCGGCCTATAACATTCCCGCCGCTCTGCGCCTCAAGGGCTCGCTGAACCGCGATGCCCTGCGTGAAGCCTTCTCTCAATTGCAGGCCCGTCACCAAACCCTGCGCACAACGTTCGAACAGGACAGTCAGCAGGCGCGTCCGGTGCTGCACGACATGCTGGCGCTGCAACTGGAACAGCGCACGCTCGATCAATCGTCAGTCGACAGCGCTGTGGCCGAAGAAATCGCCCGGCCATTCGACCTGCGCAACGGTCCGTTGTGGCGCGTGTTGCTGCTGCAAGTGAACACCGACGAACACGTGCTGGTGCTGACCGTACACCACATCGCCGCCGATGGTTGGTCGATGCAAGTCATGGTCGATGAATTCAGCGCGTTGTATCAGGCTGCTGTTGAAGGTCGCGCTGCCGGTCTGGCTAGCCTGCCGGTGAACTACAGCGACTACGCCCGCTGGCAGCGCGACTGGCTGGAAGCCGGCGAGGGCGCCCGGCAACTGGCGTGGTGGAGCGAGCAACTGGCCGGCAACCAAACACCGCTGGAGTTGCCGAGTGAACTGACCCGTCCGGCACGTCGCACGGAGCGCGGCGCCAGCCTGATGCTGAACGTTGATCGCGAGTTGCTCGCCGGTTTGCGCCAACGTGCCCAAGAGCAGCAAGCAACGCTGTTCATGCTGTTGCTGGCGAGTTTCCAGACCTTGCTGCATCGCCAGAGCGGGCAGTCGAGCATCAGCGTCGGCGTACCGAGTGCGGGACGTTCGCGCCTTGAAACCGAAGGCCTGATCGGCTTCTTCATCAACACCCAAGTGCTGCGTGCCGAGATCGACGGGCAGCAGCCGTTCAGTGCGTTGCTGCAACAGGTCAAACAGGTTGCATTGGGTGCGCAGGCCAACCAGGACGTACCGTTCGAGCAATTGGTCGACGCCTTGCAGCCGGACCGTAGCCTCAATCACAGCCCGTTGTTCCAGGTGCTCTACAACCATCAGCAAAAAATGGGCGCGAACGTCGAGCGCTCGGTGGCCGACTTGCAGGTCGAGCGTCTGCACTGGCAGCAACACACCGCGCAATTCGATCTGGTACTCGACACTCAAGAACAGGGCGAAGAACTCGATGCCAGCCTGACATACGCAACGGATGTGTACGACGAGGCGTCGATGCAGCGTTTCGCCGAGCAATGGCTGAACCTGTTGCGTGCGGTGGTCAACGACCCACAGCAACGCGTCGTCGAACTGCCGTTGCTGCAAGCTCCGCAATACGAGGCGTTGATCCAGCACTGGAACCCGGCATTCGAGGCGCAACCGCTGTCGCCGACGTTGCACCAGCTATTCGAAGCTCAAGCCGAGCAACGGCCAGACGCAATCGCGTTGGTCTACGAAGGCGAGCAACTGACCTACGCCGCGCTCAACGCGCAGTCGAACCGAATGGCGCGCAAACTGCGTGAACAGGGCGTCGGGCCTGAAGTGCGCGTTGG
Source organism: Pseudomonas sp. P5_B2 (assembly GCF_056400445.1). Lineage (NCBI taxonomy): Bacteria > Pseudomonadati > Pseudomonadota > Gammaproteobacteria > Pseudomonadales > Pseudomonadaceae > Pseudomonas > Pseudomonas sp. P5_B2. The sequence goes on from NZ_JBFULH010000030.1 coordinate 9,506, forward strand.
CATCGCCACCGAGCGGGCGATGCCGCTGGTGGTGGGGTTGCTGGCGATTCTCAAGGCCGGCGGGGCTTATGTGCCGCTCGATCCGCAATACCCGGCCGAGCGCCTCAGTTACATGATCGAAGACAGCGGCATCACGCTGCTGCTGACTCAACGGCACTTGATCGACGGTTTGCCGGCTCGCGATGGGGTGCAGGTGCTGAGCCTGGAATCGTTGGAGTTGGACACCTACAGCGACGAAAACCTGCCAGCGCTGGCGACCCCGGACAACCTCGCTTACGTGATCTACACCTCCGGCTCCACTGGCCGGCCAAAAGGCGTGTTGCTCAGTCATGCCAACGTCGGGCGTTTGCTGACAGCCACTGCCGCCGAATTCAACTTCGGCCCGGACGATGTCTGGACGCTGTTCCATTCCTACGCCTTTGACTTCTCGGTGTGGGAGCTGTTTGGCTCGCTGTGCAGCGGCGGGCGTCTGGTGATCGTGCCGCATGACATCAGCCGCGAGCCGCAAGCGTTTCACCGCTTGCTCTGCGATGAAGGCGTGACGGTGTTGAACCAGACTCCGAGCGCGTTCCGCCAGCTAATGTCGGTGGCTTGCGCCAGCGAACGAAGCCTCGCGCTACGTCAGGTGATTTTCGGCGGCGAAGCGTTGGAAGTCGCCAGCCTGCGCCCATGGTTCGAACGCTTCGGTGACCACCAGCCAACCCTGGTCAACATGTACGGCATCACCGAAACCACGGTGCACGTGACCTATCAGGCAATTCGTCTGGCCGACCTCAACGGCAAGACCCAGAGCCCGATTGGCTTGCCGATCCGCGACCTGCGCTGGTACTTGCTCGACAGCCAGTTGCAGCCGGTGCCGGTGGGCGTCGTGGGTGAGTTGTACATCGCTGGCGCAGGCCTGGCGCGCTGCTATCACGGGCGTTTCGGCCTGACCGCCGAGCGTTTTGTCCCGAGTCCGTTTGACCCCTCGCAGCGTCTCTATCGCAGTGGCGACCTCGCGCGTCAGCGAGCTGACGGCGGCATCGATTACCTCGGGCGCATCGACCAGCAAGTGAAGATTCGCGGGTTCCGCATCGAGCTCGGCGAAATCGAAGCCGCACTTCTGGCCCAACCGGGCGTGCGCCAAGCGGTATTAAGCGTGCACAACGGCGACGGCGGCCCACAGCTTTGCGCTTATGTCGTGGCTGAACAAATCCCACACGACCCGATCACCTGGCGCGACAACCTGCGCGCGGCGCTCAAGGTCGATCTGCCGGATTACATGGTGCCGAGCCATTGGTTGATGCTCGATGCCTTGCCGCTGACCGGCAACGGCAAACTCGACCGCAAGGCCTTGCCGGTGCCGGATGCGCAGGAATGGCAACACCCGTTCGAAGCCCCCGAAGGCGCCCTCGAACAACAACTGTCGACGATCTGGGCCGAAGTGTTGGGCGTCGCGCAGATCGGCCGGCGGGACAACTTTTTTGAATTGGGTGGGCATTCGTTGCTCGCCGCCCAGGCCAGTGCCCGTGTGGAACTGGAACTGGGCATCGAGCTACCGCTGCGCGCGCTGTTCGAATCCACCGACCTGCAGGCTTATGCCGCCATGGCTGGGCAACACGCCCCGGCTGACAACGATGCACGTCTTGATGCGCTTGAGTCGCTTCTCGATGCGATAGAGATCAACTGATGGAACACACCACCGCCCAACGTATCGCCAGCCGCTTCGCCGGCCTGCCTGCCGACAAGCGCCGCGAGTTTCTGAGCCGCATGCAAGAGCAGGGCGTGAGCTTCGGCCAACTGCCGATTCCGCCGGCTGCGGAGGCGCAAACGAGCTTCGAACTGTCGTACGCACAGCAGCGCCAATGGTTCCTTTGGCAGCTTGATCCGCAAAGCTCTGCGTACAACATTCCGGCCGCGTTGCGCTTGCATGGACCGCTGAATGTCGCGGTGTTGCAGCAGAGCTTCGACGTGTTGCTGGAGCGGCATCAGAGCCTGCGCAGCCGTTTTGTCGAGGACGATGGTCAGGTGGTGCAGACGCTGGCTGAGTTCACCTCGCTGCCGATTGAGAAAATTGATTTGCGCGGCGAACCACAGGAAAAGCGCCTTGATCTCGCGATGAAAGGCGTCGAACAGGAAATCGCGCGGCCATTCGATCTGCAGCACGGTCCGCTGCTGCGGGTCAGTCTGTTGCGACTGGACGCCGAAGATCACGTTCTGTTGCTGACGCTGCATCATATCGTCACCGATGGCTGGTCGATGGGTGTGCTGGTGGGGGAATTCTCCCGGCTCTACGCCGCGCATTGCCAAGGACAGAATGCAGCGCTGGAACCGCTGCCGATCCAGTATTCCGATTACGCCCTGTGGCAACGCCGCTGGATGGAAGCGGGGGAGCTGGAGCGTCAGCTCACCTGGTGGCGCGACACGCTGGGAAGCGAACAACCGCTGCTGGAATTGCCCACCGACCGCCCACGCCCGGCGCAACCGAGCCAACGCGGTGCGCGTCTGGATTTCGCCCTCGATGCAAATCTGGCCATCGGCCTGATGGACTTGGCCAAACAGCGCGGCGTCACGCCGTTCATGCTGTTGCTGGCGAGCTTCCAGGCGTTGCTCTATCGCTACAGCGGCCAGTCCGATGTGCGCGTCGGCGTGCCGATTGCCAACCGTAATCGCGCGGAAACCCGTGGTCTGATCGGCTTCTTCATTAACACTCAGGTCATGCGTGCTGAACTGGATGGGCGTCAGCCATTCAGCCAATTGCTCGATCAGACTCGCACTGCATCGCTGGACGCCCAGGATTATCAGGATTTGCCGTTCGAGCGGCTGGTGCAAGCGCTGCAAGGTGAGCGCAGCCTCAGCCACAGCCCGCTGTTTCAGGTGATGTTCAACCATCAGCAAGCCAAACCGGCGGCGGTCAGCGGCTTGCTCGCGGGACTGCGCGTCGAGGCGCTGAATGCCACGGCGCACACCACGCAGTTCGACCTGCAACTGGACACGCAGGAGGAGGGCGACCAGCTGTTCGCCAGCCTGACCTATGCCACGGATCTGTTCGACGCCGGGCGTATCGAGCATTTGGCCCGTCATTGGCGCAACTTGCTGGCCGGTGTGCTGGCGAACCCGCAATGCCCGCTGGCCGAATTGCCACTGCTGGATGCCGACGAGCGTCTGCGCATTCTTGATGACCTTAACGATACGACTCACGCTTATCCGGGTGAAGTCTGTGTGCAGCGCCATTTCGAAGAGCGTGTAGTCGAAAACGGTGAGGCGACGGCGTTGGTGTTCAAGAACCAGAGCTTGAGTTACGCCGAACTGAACCTGCGTGCCAACCGCTTGGCCCATCACTTGCGCGCTCAAGGTGTCGGCCCGGAAGTGATCGTCGGGATTGCCTGCGACCGTTCGTTTGAAATGGTTGTCGGGCTGCTGGCGATTCTCAAGGCGGGCGGCGCGTATGTGCCTCTGGACCCGGAATACCCGCTGGATCGCTTGAGTTACATGATCGAAGACAGCGGCATTTCCTTGCTGCTGACTCAGGAACATTTGCTGGCGCAATTGCCGACCCCCGATAACGTGCGAACCTTGTGCCTGCGCGCCGAGGCCGATTGGCTGAGCGATCTGACGGGCACTGATTTGCCCAACCTGGCTGTCGCCGAAAACCTCGCTTACGTGATCTACACCTCCGGTTCGACCGGCAAACCCAAAGGCGCAGGCAACCGCCACGTGGCGCTGCACAACCGTCTGGAGTGGATGCAAGACGCCTACAACCTGCTACCGACCGACCGTGTGCTGCAAAAAACACCGTTCAGTTTCGACGTGTCGGTGTGGGAGTTTTTCTGGCCACTGATGAAAGGCGCCACCCTGGTGATCGCCGCGCCCGGCGAGCATCGCGATCCGCAACGCCTCGCAGCATTGATCGTCGAACAGGCGATCACCACGCTGCACTTTGTGCCGTCGATGCTTTCAGCGTACATCGGGGCCGACGAATCATTGGCCTGCACCTCGCTGACACGCATCATTTGCAGCGGTGAAGCGCTGCCGATGGAGCTGCAACGCCAGACCTTGCGCAGCCTGCCGCAAGCCAACCTCTACAACCTCTATGGCCCGACCGAAGCAGCCATCGACGTGACCCATTGGACTTGCGTCGAAGAGGGGCGCGACAGCGTGCCGATTGGTCGCCCGATCGCCAACCTGCGCACCTGCATCCTCGACAGCGAACTGCAACCGTTGCCGCTGGGCGCGGTGGGCGAGTTGTACCTCGGCGGTGTCGGTCTGGCGCGTGGTTATCACCGTCGTGGCGCGCTGACCGCCGAGCGTTTTGTGGTCGATCCGTTCGGCAGCGGCGAGCGTTTGTACCGCACCGGTGACCTGGCGCGTTATCGCGCGGATGGCGCCATCGACTACTGCGGGCGTATCGACCATCAAGTGAAGATTCGCGGTTTGCGCATCGAACTGGGCGAAATCGAAGCGCGCCTGCAAGAACATGCCGACGTGCAGGAAGCCGTGGTGCTGGCCCTCGACGGTCCAAGCGGCAAGCAACTGGTCGCGTACCTCGTGCCGCAGGATCGCGCATTGCTGGACGCCTATACCGATCAACAAGGCGCGTGGCGTGAAACCCTGAAAAGCCATTTACTCGMCAGTCTGCCGGATTACATGGTGCCGGCGCAGACCGTGCTGATCGAACTAATGCCGCTCAGCCCCAACGGCAAACTCGACCGCAAACGCCTGCCTGTGCCCACCGCGCAAGTCAGTCAGCGCGCTTTCGAAGCGCCGCGCAGCGAGCACGAACAGGTGCTGGCGCAGATCTGGCAAGAGGTGCTGGGCGTGGAGCAGGTCGGTCGTCAGGACAATTTCTTCGAACTGGGCGGCGATTCGATCATCTCGATTCAGGTGGTCAGCCGCGCGCGCCGTGCCGGTCTGAGCCTGCAACCTCGCGATCTGTTCCAGCAGCAGACCTTGCAAGCACTGGCAGCTGTAGTGAAAGAACAAGCGGCACCACAGGCGCAACAAGGACCGGTGGACGGCGTGCAAACACTCACGCCGATCCAGCACTGGTTCTTCGACGAACCCATCCCGCAACGAGCGCACTGGAATCAGGCGGTGTTRCTGACCCCGCGCGAAACGCTCGAACTGCCGCGCCTGCAAGCCGCGCTGCAACGCTTGCTCAAGCAACACGATGCCCTGCGTTTACGCTTCAGTCAGTTCGAGGGCCAATGGTCGGCACGTTATGTCGGGGCCGATAGCAGCGATGTGATCGACATGCTCTGGACTGCCCGCGTCGCCAACGATGCCTCGTTGGAATCGGTGTGCGACGAAGCGCAACGGAGCCTCAGCCTGCAAGACGGCCCGTTGTTGCGGGTGGCGTTGATCGCGCAGGCCGATGGTTCCCAGCGTTTGCTCTTGGTGATCCACCACTTGGCGGTGGACGGCGTGTCCTGGCGGGTGTTGCTGGAAGATTTGCAGGCAGCCTACCTTGGGCAAGACCTGCCGCCGAAAACCAGCGCCTTCCAGGCTTGGGCCGATAAACTCGCCGTGTATGCACGCTCCGAAGCTGCCATCAGCGAACTGAGCTGGTGGCAGGCGCAGCTCAGCGTGGTGAATAATTCGCTGCCAGCGGCCAATGCCCACGCCAGTCAGGCCGGGCATCTGCGCCAAGGCGTCAGCATCGGTCTGGACTGCGAACAAACCCGCCAATTGCTGCAGCAGGCGCCGGCGATCTACCGCACGCAGGTCAACGACTTGCTGCTGACCGCACTGGCCCGCACCCTCAGCCGTTGGGCCGGCGATGCCTCGGCGCTGATTCAACTCGAAGGTCACGGTCGCGAAGAGCTGTTCGACGACATCGACCTGACCCGCACCGTCGGCTGGTTCTCCAGCCTGTTCCCGGTGCGCCTGACGCCGACCGCTGACCTTGCAGGTTCGATCAAGGCGATCAAGCAGCAACTGCGCGAGATTCCCCACAAGGGCATGGGTTACGGCCTGCTGCGCTACATGGGCGATGCGTCGACCCAGGCGGCATTGGCCGCATTGCCGCAAGCGCGGGTCACCTTCAACTACCTCGGCCAGTTCGACCAGAGCTTCACTGAGGACGCGTTGTTCATTCCAGCGCGCGAATCCAGCGGTGCTGCGCAATCGGCGGATGCACCGTTGCCAAATTGGCTGTCGGTGGACAGTCAGGTTTATGGCGGTGAGCTGAAACTCGACTGGACCTTCAGCCGCGAGTGCTTTGATCAGCGCGGGATCGAAGCGCTGGCCGCGGATTACCAGCGCGAACTGCTGGCGCTGATCGACCATTGCCTGAGCGATGGCGCGGGTGGCGTGACCCCGGCGGACTTCCCGTTGGCGCGGCTGACTCAGTTGCAACTCGATGGCCTGCAGGTGCCGCCGGCGCAGATCGAGGACATTTATCCGCTGTCACCAATGCAGGCCGGTTTGTTGTTCCACAGCTTGTACGAGTCAGCGTCTTGCGCGTACGTGAACCAGCTCAGCGTCGAAGCCCGTGGCCTCGATGCCGAACGACTGGGCCGCGCGTGGCAAGCGGTGCTCGACACCCATCCAATCCTGCGCAGCAGTTTCCACTTCCCAGATGGCTTCGAAGCGCCGGTGCAATTGGTCCACCGTCATCAACAATTGTCGATAACCCGCCTCGACTGGCGCGGTCGCAGCGATCAGGTCGTAGCACTGGCACAGTTGAGCGACAGCGAACGCCTGCAACTCGATCCGACTCGGGCGCCATTGATGCGCTTGACTCTGGTGCAACTCGACGATGAACGCCAGCAACTGATCTACACCCACCATCACTTGTTGCTCGATGGCTGGAGCAATTCGCTGCTGCTGAGCGAAGTCTTGCAGCGTTATGCCGGCCTGGAAGTACCGGCACCCACCGGGCGTTTTGCCGATTACATTGGCTGGCTGCAACGTCAGGACGCGCAGGCAGATGAGCTGTTTTGGCGCGAGCAATTGGCGAACCTCGACAATCCGACGTTGTTGGCTCAGACGCTGGCCCATAGCAACAGTAAAAACCTGTCGAAGGTGGCGTTTGCTGATCATCGCCAGACTTTCGACGTCGTCACCAGCCAACGCTTCAGCGATTTCGCCCGCCAGCAAAAAGTCACGCTCAACACCTTGGTGCAAGGTGCGTGGGCGCTGCTGTTGCAGCGTTACAGCGGTCAACGCAGCGTCGTGTTCGGCGCAACAGTGGCCGGCCGGCCAGTGGACTTGCCAGGCGCGGAAAGCCAGCTCGGGCTGTTCATCAATACCTTGCCGGTGATCAGCACGCCGGACGCGGTTGAAAGCGTCGGCCACTGGTTGAGCCGTTTGCAGGCGCAAAATCTCGAATTGCGTGAACATGAATTCACCGCGTTGGGTGACATTCAGCGCTGGGCCGGACGTGCCGGCGAGCCGCTGTTCGACAGCCTGCTGGTGTTCGAAAACTTCCCGGTGGCCGAGGCGCTGCAACAAGGCGCGCCGGCCGGGTTGAGGTTCTCTATCCCGCAGAACCACGAACGCACCAACTTCCCGTTGACGCTGGCGGCCACCGCAGAAAGCCAGCTCAGCCTGAACTGGAGTTACCAGTGCGCTCACTTCAGCGCGGAGGCGATTGCCCGCATGAGCGAGCATCTGGCTGCGCTGCTGTCAGCGATGGTCGCCGCGCCGAACGCTGCATTGAGTGAACTGGACCTGCTGACCGCGCCGGAGCGTGCGCAACAATTGGTCGAGTGGAACCTCGCGTTCAGCGCAACGGAAAACCCGCTTTGCGTGCATCAACTGATCGAAGCTCAAGCCGTTACCCGACCGAATGCCACGGCTTTGATCTTCAACGACCTGGAACTGAGCTTCGACCAACTCAACCGTCGTGCCAATCAACTGGCCCACCGCCTGCGCGCACTGGGCATCGGCCCGGAAGAGCGGGTCGGCCTGGCCATGCAGCGTTCACCGGAAATGATCATCGGCCTGCTGGCGATCCTCAAGTCCGGTGGCGCTTACGTGCCGCTGGACCCGGCGTATCCGGCCGAACGCCTGCGCTACCTGATGGAAGACAGCGGAATTTCTCTGCTGATCAGCCAATCGTGGCTGCGGGAAAAACTGCCGTTGCCGCAAGGTCTTCCGGTGCTGGAAGTCGACCGCGAACCGCTGGAATCGATGGCTGAAACCAACCCGGGCAACCTGACTTGCGGTGAAAACCTCGCGTACCTGATTTACACCTCGGGCTCCACCGGGCGGCCCAAAGGCGTCAGCGTGGCCCACGGTCCGCTGGCCATGCATTGCCTGTCGATTGGCGAGCTGTACGGCATGACCCCGGACGACCGCGAGCTGCAATTCGCTTCGATCAGCTTCGACGGCGCCCACGAGCGCTGGTTGACGCCGCTAGTGTTCGGTTCCGCGGTAATGCCCCGCGACGATGAGTTGTGGAGTGTGGAGCGCACCTGCGCCGAGATCGAGAAACACGGCATCACCATCGCTTGCTTCACCCCGACCTATCTGTCTCAAATCGCCGATTTCATGGGCGAAGCGGGGCGTGATCTGCCGATTCGTTCCTATACCCCTTGCGGGGAAGGCATGGCCAAACATGCGTTCGATGAAGTCCAGCAGGTGCTGCAACCCAAGCGCCTGATAAACGGCTACGGCCCGACCGAAACGGTGATCACGCCGCTGATCTGGCTGGCCTACCCGGATACCGAATTCGACTCGGCATTCATGCCGATTGGCCGGCCCGTGGGCAATCGTAGCGCCTATATCCTGGACGGTGGCTTGCAGCCGCTGCCGGTGGGCGTCGCGGGTGAGTTGTACCTGGGCGGCGAGGGCGTTGCGCGGGGTTACCATCAACGTCCGGACCTGACGGCTGAACGCTTTGTGCCGGATCCGTTCGTACCGGGCGGGCGCTTGTATCGCAGTGGCGACCTCGCAAGATTCCGTGCCGACGGTGTTGTTGAATACCTCGGTCGTATTGATCAGCAAGTGAAGATTCGCGGTTTCCGGATTGAACTCGGTGAAATCGAAGCCTGCCTGCTCGAGCACGAAGGCGTTCGTGAAGCCTTCGTCATCGACCGCGAGGGCCCGGTCAGTCGCCAATTGGTCGGTTACGTGGTGCCGCGCGATCCGCTCGCCGATGAGCAGGTGTTGCGTGAAGCACTGACGGCTCATCTGCGCAACCGCTTGCCGGCGCACATGCTGCCGGCGCATTTGATGTGCCTGGCGTCKTTGCCGCTGACACCGAACGGCAAGCTTGATCGCCAAGGGCTGCCGGCCCCTGAAGCCACTCGACAGCAACACGATCACGTGACCGCCGCCTCTCCGGCCGAAGCTTTGCTGGTGGAGATCTGGCAGGAACTGTTGGGGTTGGAATCGGTGGGCGTCACCGAAAACTTCTTCGAACTGGGCGGCGATTCGATCATCTCGCTGCAAGCGGTGAGTCGTGCCGGGCAGCGCGGGTTGGTGTTCAGTCCGAAGCAACTGTTTGAACAGCAGACGATTCGTGCTTTGGCCGCAGTGGCCAGCCGTCGTGAAACAGCGCTGGTTGATGCGCCGAAAGTCGATGCTTTCTCGCTGGTGCCACATATTGACATCGCCGCCCGCGACGGCCTGCAAGACCTGTATCCATTGTCCCCAATGCAGCAAGGCATGCTGTTCCACTGCCTCGACTCGCCGGAACTCAATCCCTACGTCAACCAGTTGAGCGTGGCGGTGGACGGTTTGCAGGTACCGCGTTTCCGTGCGGCCTGGCAGGCGTTGGTTGAGCGTCATGAAGTGCTGCGCGCGGCGTTCCGCTGGCGCGATGGTCTGGCCGACCCGCTGCAAGCTGTGTTCGTCGATGTCGAGTTGCCGATTGAAGAACTCGACTGGCGTGAGCGCAGCGATACCGAACAGGCGTTGAAGGAGCTGGCGGCAGCGGAACAGGCCAAGGGTTTCGACCTGAGCTGCCCGCCGCTGATGCGTTTCATTCTGGTACGCCTCGGTGATGACCGTTACCAGATGATCTGGATTTACCACCACTTGCTGCTGGACGGCTGGAGCGCCTCGCGGTTGTTGGGCGACATGCTGCGCCTTTACCACAACGACACTCTGCCGACCCTGACCGGGCGCTACGCCGACTACATCGCCTGGCTGCAACGTCAGGATGGTGCACAGGCCGAAGGCTTCTGGCGCGAGCGCCTGGCGTTGCTCGAAGAACCGACCATCCTGGCCAAGGCCTCCGGTGCCGCAGGTTCCGGTCACGGCGTGATGTACAGCAACCTCGATGCCGATGCGACGCGCAATCTGCACTCGTTCGCCAAGCGTCAGCGCGTGACCCTCAACACGCTGGTGCAAGGCGCGTGGTTGTTGTTGCTGCAACGTCACAGCGGCCAACGCAGCGTGGCATTCGGCGCCACGGTAGCGGGGCGCCCGACGGGACTGGCCGGGGCGCAGGATATGCTCGGTCTGTTTATCAACACCTTGCCGGTAATCCAGACCCTCGACCCGCAACAGCCGTTGGGCGAGTGGTTGCGCGAGTTGCAGGATTACAATCTGATGGTCCGCGACTACGAGCACACGCCGTTGTCGGACATTCAGCGTTGGGCCGGGCAGGGCGGCCAGGGCCTGTTCGACAGCATCATCGTGTTCGAAAACCATCCGGTGGACCGTGCGTTGCGCGGTGGCGAGGAAGGGGAATTGCGCTTCGCCGAGGTCGGCAGTGGTGGCGTGACTAACTTCCCGATGGACTTGATGGTCAGTGCCAACGAAGAAGGCCTGGAAGTCGAGTACCTGTTCCTGCGGGATCGCTTCAGTGAGGCAGAAGTAGAACGAATTCGTGCGCAGCTTGAAGGGTTGTTGCGTGCATTGCCGGAGGATGCCACCTGTCAGCTCGGCAATATTGGCTTGCCTGAATCGCGCATCAGCCTGCCGCGAGCGTCGACGGATAGCGCCGATTTGCTGAACACATTTAATCAGCATGTGCGTTCTCAGCCGCAGACAGTCGCCTTGATTTGCGAAGACCGTCAAGTCAGCTATGCGCAGCTTGAGGCACAGGCCAATGGGCTGGCGCAGCAACTGATCGGGCGCGGTATCGGCCCGGAAAGTCTGGTGGCGGTCGCGTTGCCGCGTTCCGAACGCACCATTGTTGCGTTCCTCGCGGTGCTGAAAGCAGGGGCGGCTTACTTGCCTTTGGACCTGGCGTACCCGGCCGAACGGCTGGCCTACATGTTGAGCGATTCGGGCGCCAGCCTGTTGCTCTGCGATAGCGATCTGGGTGATCGGTTGACCCTGGCGGATCACCCGCCACGTTTGCTTCTCGATCAGTTGAGCTTTACCGATAAGTACGCGTGCCCGGCTTCGAACCCTTTGCCAGGGCATCTGGCGTACCTGATCTACACCTCCGGCTCCACCGGCCAACCGAAAGGCGTGGCCGTAGAACGCGGGCCGATTGCCCGGCATTGCCGAGGGATCATCGACCTCTACGAACTGGCACTACGCAGTCGTGAGCTTCACTTTATGTCGTTCGCCTTCGACGGCGCTCAGGAGCGCTGGCTGAGTGTGCTGTTGGCCGGCGGCAGTCTGGTGATTCGCGAGGACAGTTTGTGGACCCCGGAACAGACCCTGCAAGTGCTGCATCGGCATGCCGTCACCGTCGCCTGCTTCCCGCCGGCGTACCTGCAACAGATGGCCGAAGTGGCTGAGCGCCTGGGTAATCCCCCGATGGTCGAAGTGTATTGCTTTGGCGGTGACGCGGTCCCGGAGGCCAGTTTCGAACAGGTCAAACGCGCCTTGCGCCCACAGCGTCTGGTCAATGGTTATGGCCCGACCGAAACTGTGGTCACGCCGCTGTTGTGGCGTGCCGAGGCCAGCGAAACCTGCGAAGCGGCCTATGCGCCGATTGGTCGTGGTGTGGCCGGGCGTGGATTGTATGTGCTGGATGCCGATCTCAACCCGTTGCCGGTGGGGGTCAGCGGTGAGTTGTACCTGGGCGGTGAATGTCTGGCGCGGGGTTACCAGCAGCGTCCCGGCATGAGCGCCGAGCGTTTCATCCCTGATCCGTTCGAGGCCGGTGGCCGCATGTACCGCACTGGCGATCTGGTGCGCCAGCGCGAGTGCGGGCTGATCGACTATCTCGGGCGGCTTGACCAGCAGGTGAAAATCCGTGGATTCCGTATCGAACTGGGCGAGATCGAAGCGCATTTGCGTGAGTGTGCCGGGGTGCAGGACGCCGCCGTGGTGGTCCATGACACGCCGACCGGCAAGCAATTGGTCGGTTATGTGGTGGCGGCCGGCGCTGTCGGGCTGGATCGTCGCTTGAAGTCTGAACTGCAAGCGCAACTGCCGGACTACATGGTGCCGGCGCGGATCATGGTGCTGGAGCGTTTCCCGCTGTCGGCCAACGGCAAGCTTGACCGTCGCGCACTGCCTTCGCCTGAGTGGGCGCTCAGCGGTTATCGCGCGCCGCGTAACGCGCTGGAAACGGCGCTGACCGTGATCTGGCAAGAGGTGCTCGGCGTACCGCAGGTGGGCATCGACGACAATTTCTTTGAACTGGGTGGCGACTCGCTGCAAGTGCTGAAAGTCATCTCACGGGTACGCAGCCAGCCGCAATTGGGCTTTGAATTGAAACTGCGGGATTTGATGCAGAAACCGTGCATTGCCGAACTCAGTGGTTACCAGGTGGCCGACCCCGCTAAGGCACCAGACCCGTTGCTGGCGTTAAATGCGCGAATCCCGAATGTGCCGGCGCTGTACTGCCTGCACGCCGGTTTCGGCACGGTGTTCGACTACGAACCGCTCGCGCGGCGCCTGGAAGGCCGGCACACGGTGTACGGCGTGCAATGTCGCATGTTGCTCGACCCGCAATGGCAGGACGAATCGTTGTTGGGCATGGCTCAGGCTTATGCACTGCGGATTCGTAGTCAGCAGGCCAACGGGCCGTATTACTTGCTGGGCTGGTCATTGGGCGGAGCGTTGACGCAATTGGTCGCTCACGAACTGGAATCCCAGGGTGAAACGGTTGCGTTTGCCGGGCTGGTCGACAGTTACGTGGTGGGCACTGCAGAGGCGGGGGACTGGCGTGAAGATCTGGGCGATTTCTTGAGATTTGTGCTCGGTCTGCCAGCCGATGAGGCGCAGGCGTTGATCGCGCTCAAAGCCGCTGACGTGAACGAGCGCGAGGGCTCTATCGCGGTGATCGAGGCGGCCATGCACGGTTCTAACGGGCAAGCCGCATTGGGTGCGGGGGAACTGACGCAGATCTTTGCCACCGGTTCACGCCTCAAGCAACTGGCACTGGCCCATCGACAACTGCCGACGATTCAGGCCATGGCGCATCGCTGGTGGGTAGCCGGACGCGACGATGAACGGCGGGTGTTTGAGGCACAGGTCGGCCGTCACGGCGTAGATCGTTTATTGGCGGGCGGGCACTACGAACTGTTGCGCGGCGATGAATTGCTGGATGAGCTTGAGGACTTGCTGGAACGCAGATTGACCCTTGCCTAAAGGATCGATGAACACCCTGTGGCGAGGATTCTCATCAGCTCCAGGGTTTTGTACTGCCCGATTAATGATCTCTTTGTGTGAAGGATTTTCCCATGGCCGTATTGCCAGAACTGGAAGCATTTCTCGAACTCGCCGAGTTCGGCCGGATGACCGGCAAAAGTCGCGCGATGCATGAACAGTCGCCACAACAGGCTCGGATCGATTTTGAAGCGTCGTCGGGGTTTCTCGATGTGCCGCTGGACACTGTGGCCTGCGAACAATTCACTGTCGTTGCGCGCGACGGTCATGGCCTGCCGGCGCGCTTGTATCGCGACGGGCAAACGGTCGAGGGATTGCAACCAGTGGTGTTGTACTTCCATGGCGGCGGTTATGTGGTCGGCAGCCTCGATTCCCATGATGCGCTGTGTCGGCGATTGGCCTCACAGGGTGGTTTTGCGTTGTTGACCGTGGATTACCGACTGGCGCCCGAGTGGCGTTTCCCGACACCGGTGCAGGACGCTTGCGATGCCGGCAACTGGCTGGTGCGTGAAGGCGCCGCGCGGGGACTGGATGCGAATCGGGTGGCGCTGGTGGGTGACAGCGTGGGCGCGACCTTGGCCACGGTATTGTCGATCATGGCGGTGCGTGAGCCTGAGGAACTGGCGTTGAAGCCCAAGGCGCAAGTGCTGCTGTACCCAGTGACAGATGCGACGACAAAACGCGCCTCGCATCGGGATTTCGCCGAGGGGTATTTGCTGGAAACGCCAACGCTGGACTGGTTCTATGCGCATTACGGGCGCACCCCGCAAGACCTCGCGGACTGGCGCTGCTCGCCGTTGCTGGCGGCGGACCTGTCGGGAGTGGCTCCGGCGTTGGTGTACTTGGCCGGACATGATCCGTTGCATGACGAAGGGGTGGCGTATGCCGATCGGCTGCGTGCGGCGGGGAATGAGGTGACGTTGCTGGAACAGCCGGGCATGACCCATGACTTTATGCGCATGGCGGGGTTGTTGGGGGAGGTTGAGGGGATACATGCGGAAGTGGCGGGGTGGGTGCGTTCCAGGGTCTGAGTCGAGCCAAAAAACCGCCATTGCTGGTTCAGGGGTGGCGGTTTTTTTGTGTCTGGCCCAGGGGATCTCCGGTGGAGACACTATCGCCTTCGCGAGCAAGCCCGCTCCCACATTCGACCGAGTTCTCACATAAGAAT
>NZ_JBFULH010000031.1:0-23973 GCF_056400445.1 Pseudomonas sp. P5_B2
ATGCAGGTCATTACGCGGCTGCTCAATGGGCGTTCGATGTCACAGAACAGAATTACCCGGGTCTTCTCGGTTTCGTTCTTGACCCAGTGCACATAGGTTTCGTCGAACATCACGTCTTCGCCATCGCGCCAGGCGTACACCTGGCCGTCCACGAAGATGCGGCAATCATCGGAGTTGGGGGTCGATAACCCGAGGTGATAACGCAAGGATCCGGCAAACGGATCACGGTGCGGATTGAGGTGGCTGCCACCCGGCAGCAATGCAAACATCGCCCCTTTGATGTTGGGAATACTGCTCACCAGTGCCACGGTCTTGGGGCACAGGGCTTCTGCCGAAGGCAGCGGTTTGTCGTACCACTTGAGGTAAAAACGCTTCCAGCCCTTTTTGAAAAACGAACCGAAACCGGCGTCGTTGTTCCTTTCGGCAGCGCGGATATACCCCTCGTCGAACAAGTGCATGGCTTCGTCGCGGATGACTTCCCAGTTGTCCTTGAGCACGTCAAGTTCCGGAAACTTGCTGCGGTCCAGGTAGGGTTTGGACGGTACCCCGGAGAACAGGTACATCAAGGCGTTGTAGGGTGCGAACAACGCCGAGTGATTGACGAATTGCCGCAAAACCGGCAATCGCGCCTTGCCACGCAAATGGACATAGAGCGTACTGCCAAAAAACAGCAGCAACACCGACGCTTTCGCGGCAATGGAAAAGCTCATCTACGACTCCTTGAGAATAGACTTATCGCTTATCGCTTAACGCCCTTCACCCGGCGTGGCGCCCGGCCATCTTAAACATTCCCTGTTCCCGGGAAAAAGCGCCTGAAGCAGCAATCGGTAATAATTGCGCAACAAGCAATTCTTAGCATTCGGAACGTGAACGGGGACTGACCGTAATCAATCCCGCCAACTCATCTATAGACGCTTAACTCCAAACGCGCTTATTGCTGATTCTCCTGTTCGGTAAACAGATCGCTGAACAACATGCTCGACAGGTAGCGTTCGCCGGAGTCCGGCAGGATCACGACGATAGTCTTGCCCTGCATTTCCGGGGTTTCCGCCAGGCGAACAGCAACCGCCATGGCTGCGCCACACGAGATACCGCACAAAATCCCTTCTTCCTGCATCAAGCGCAGGGCCATGGCCTTGGACTCGTCATCGGTGACCAACTCAACCCGATCAACCATCGACAGGTCCAGGTTCTTAGGCACAAAACCGGCGCCGATCCCCTGAATCTTGTGCGGGCTCGGCTTGATCTCTTCGCCGGCGATGGCTTGGGTAATCACCGGGGAAACCGCAGGCTCCACGGCCACCGAGATAATCGGTTTACCCTGGGTATTCTTGATATACCGCGAAATACCGGTAATGGTTCCGCCCGTTCCGACCCCTGCCACCAACACATCGACCGCGCCGTCAGTATCGTTCCAGATTTCCGGACCTGTGGTTTTTTCATGGATAGCCGGGTTGGCCGGGTTGTCGAATTGCGCCGGCATGAAGTACTTGGCCGGGTCGCTGGCAACGATGTCGCCGGCTTTCTCAATCGCGCCTTTCATGCCTTTCGCCGGCTCGGTCAATACCAGTTCGGCGCCGAGTGCTTTAAGCACCTTGCGTCGTTCAATACTCATGGACGCAGGCATGGTCAGCATCAATTTGTAACCACGGGCAGCGGCAACGAATGCCAGGCCGATCCCGGTATTGCCCGAAGTCGGTTCAACGATGGTCATGCCAGGTTTGAGTTTGCCGCTGCTTTCGGCGTCCCAGATCATGTTCGCGCCGATCCGGCACTTAACTGAATAACCAGGGTTGCGCCCTTCGATCTTGGCCAGGATAGTCACGCCGCGCGGGGCGATGCGGTTGATCTGCACCAAGGGCGTATTGCCGATGGAGTGGGCGTTGTCAGCGAAGATACGGCTCATGTCTGGGTCCTTAACTGCAGCATGGAATTAGCGCATCAAGGTAAGCCTCTTGCCCCGAGGCGTCCAGTCAGGTCGAACGTCTGGTGATCAGCGCAGTCAATCGCTTTACAACGCCAGAGATTACCACCATGAAACGCCGATACAGTTGGCCCCTGTGGACGCTCGCCGGCCTCGTTGTGCTGCTGATTACTTTGCACATCGCCCTGCCCTATATGGTGCGCGACTACCTGAACGACAAACTGGCAGACATGGGTGACTACCGTGGCCAGATCACCGACGTGGACCTGGCCCTGTGGCGCGGTGCTTACAAAATCAACGGACTGAAAATCGTCAAGGTCGACGGCAAGGTCCCGGTACCTTTCGTCAATGCACCGCTTATCGACCTCTCCGTCAGTTGGCATTCACTCTGGCACGACCATGCGGTGGTGGCCCAAGTGCAGTTCTACAACCCCGAGGTGAACTTCGTAGACGGTGCCAATAAGCAAAATACGCAGACCGGTGAGGGCACCGACTGGCGCGCGCAACTGGGCAAGTTGTTACCCGTCACTCTGGATGAAGTGCAGATCCATGACGGCAAAATCAGTTTTCGCAACTTCAATTCCAAGCCGCCCGTGAATATGAATGCCACTCAGGTCAATGCCAGCATTTACAACCTGACCAACGTGGTCGACAAACAGGGCAAGCGTGACGCCCGCTTCGAAGGCAAGGCCCTGCTGCTCGGCCACGCACCGCTGGAAACAACGGCGACGTTCGATCCACTGAGCAATTTCGAAGACTTTGAATTTCGTATGCGCGCCAAAGGCATCCAACTCAAGCGCATGAACGATTTCGCCTCGGCCTACGGCAAGTTCGACTTCAACGCGGGTCACGGCGACGTGGTCATTGAAGCGCAAGCCAAAAAAGCCCGATTGACTGGCTACATCAAACCGCTGCTCATAGACGTCGACGTGTTCAATTGGCAGCAAGACGTAGAAAACAAGGACAAAGGGATATTCCGATCGATCTGGGAGGCCATCGTCGGAGGTTCTGAAACCGTTCTGAAAAACCAGGCCAAAAACCAGTTCGCGACCCGAGTGGAGCTTAAAGGCAACGTGCACCGTCAGGATATCAGCGCGTTCCAGGCGTTTTTGCAGATTTTACGCAATGGTTTCATCCAGGCGTTCAACGCGCAGTATGAGCGGCCGAAGCCGGAGGCTGGCTAGGGTTTGCGTGTGACGGTATAGCGACCGGTTTCTTCAGCTGCGCGTGCAGATGTCAATTGCTGTTGCAAGAAATCCCAGCCCAGGCAGGCCAGTGCCAATGATCGCGGCACCACTTCACGGCCACTGCTGTAGCGGCTAATACTGCGGGTGCTGACCCCAAGCGCCTCAGCCGCCTGATTGAGTGACAAGCCGGTGCGTGCGCGCCACTCAATGAACATACGAGTGTTTTCGTCGGAGGCGTTTTGTGCGAGTGCATCCAGATATAGGGTGTCTGCCCCGATTTGAATGTCCAGCTCAGGCCATTCGACGCTCCAGCCATCGTCGCCTAGAGACGCACCGTCGAACGCGCCCAGCGCCAGCAATGGCTGTAATCCTGGATAGGCGTGCAGGGCGCGGTTCAAATCGAGTGTTAACTGCTGACCATCGATAAAAGTCAGCGCCAGACGGTTATCCGGCAACGCCTGAACGGCCGACAGCCGTGGTCGTTTCATGGTTAACATCGTTTCCAATCCTCCAATAATTGCACTTGGTGGGCCCTGACCCATTCCAGCGCTTCCTTGATAATCAGCGGCGGTGCCTTGCCGACCATCACTTCGACGGATTCCAGGCTGAGCATCACGTCGAGCCCGCCACCGGTCAGGTGAACATGGGGTGGAGGATGATCCTTCTCGCGCAACTGAATGCGGTAGGTATCGCGAAATCGATATTTAGTAGACACGCCCCGCACGCTATCGCCAAAATGGCGATAGCTAAATACTGGCCAGCAGCCGAGACTGAGTCAAGATGTGACGCCCCATTCAGAGACTGAATAAGCCGTCTGCGTTCACAGTCGACCGGGCAGCGCGGTATAGTCGGGCATCACCACTATTTCGCCCCGCCCTGCCTCGTTCAGGTCGGCGTTACCGTTCGAGGATTAGCAGATGAAGTTCGAAGGCACCCAGGCCTACGTCGCCACCGATGACCTGAAGCTGGCGGTCAACGCCGCCATTACCCTGGAGCGTCCACTGCTGGTCAAGGGCGAGCCAGGCACCGGCAAAACCATGCTGGCCGAGCAACTGGCCGAGTCCTTCGGCGCCAAGTTGATCACTTGGCACATCAAGTCCACCACCAAGGCGCATCAGGGCCTGTACGAGTACGACGCGGTCAGCCGCCTGCGCGACTCGCAGCTGGGCACGGAAAAGGTCCATGACGTCCGCAACTACCTGAAAAAGGGCAAGCTCTGGGAAGCTTTCGAATCTGAAGAGCGAGTGATTCTGCTGATCGACGAGATCGACAAGGCTGACATCGAGTTCCCGAACGACTTGCTGCAAGAACTCGACAAGATGGAGTTCTACGTTTACGAGATCGACGAGACCATCAAGGCCAAGAAGCGCCCGATCATCATCATTACCTCCAACAACGAGAAAGAGCTGCCGGACGCTTTCCTGCGTCGCTGCTTCTTCCACTACATCGCCTTCCCGGACCGCGTCACGCTGCAAAAAATCGTCGACGTGCATTACCCGGACATCAAGAAAGACTTGGTCAGCGAAGCGCTGGATGTGTTCTTCGACGTGCGTAAAGTGCCGGGCCTGAAGAAAAAGCCATCGACCTCCGAACTGGTGGACTGGCTGAAGCTGCTGATGGCCGACAACATTGGTGAAGCGGTGCTGCGCGAACGCGATCCGACCAAGGCCATTCCGCCGCTGGCCGGTGCTTTGGTGAAGAACGAACAGGACGTGCAGTTGCTAGAGCGCCTGGCGTTCATGAGCCGTCGCGGCACTCGATAAGGGTCAACGCCATGCTGCTCAATCTGTTCAATGAAATGCGCGCCGCCAAGGTGCCGGTCTCGGTGCGGGAGCTGCTGGACCTGATCAACGCGCTGAAACAGCGCGTGACCTTTGCCGACATGGACGAGTTTTATTACTTGTCCCGGGCGATTCTGGTGAAGGACGAAAAGCATTTCGACAAGTTTGACCGGGCGTTCGGGGCTTATTTCAATGGTCTGGAAAAACTCGACGATCACCTTCAGGCGCTGATTCCCGAAGACTGGCTGCGCAAGGAGTTCGAACGCTCGCTGACCGACGAAGAACGGGCGGCGATCCAGTCCCTTGGCGGCCTGGACAAACTCATCGAAGAGTTCAAGAAACGCCTCGAAGAACAGAAAGAACGCCATGCCGGTGGCAACAAATGGATCGGCACCGGCGGCACCAGCCCGTTCGGCTCTGGCGGCTTCAACCCGGAAGGCATTCGGGTCGGCGATGCCGGCAAGCGTCAGGGTAAAGCGGTCAAGGTCTGGGATCAGCGCGAGTACAAGAACCTCGACGATTCGGTGGAACTGGGCACGCGCAACATCAAGGTGGCCCTGCGCCGCTTGCGCAAATTTGCCCGTCAGGGGGCTGCGGAAGAGCTGGACATCGATGGCACCATCGACCACACCGCCAAAGATGCCGGGCTGCTGAATATCCAGATGCGGCCGGAGCGGCGCAACACCGTCAAGTTGTTGCTGCTATTCGATATCGGCGGCTCGATGGACGCCCATGTGAAGATTTGCGAGGAGCTGTTTTCGGCCTGCAAGACCGAGTTCAAGCACCTGGAGTACTTCTACTTCCACAACTTCATTTATGAATCGGTGTGGAAGAACAACATGCGTCGCACTTCCGAGCGCACATCGACCCAGGACCTGCTGCACAAGTACGGCGCCGACTACAAAGTGATCTTCATCGGTGACGCCGCCATGGCGCCTTATGAAATCACCCAGGCGGGCGGCAGTGTCGAGCACTGGAACGAAGAAGCCGGGTATGTGTGGATGCAGCGGTTCAGGGAGAAGTACAAGAAGCTCATCTGGATTAACCCGTATCCGAAAGATACATGGGGCTATACGTCTTCGACCAATATTGTGCGGGACCTGATTGATGATCAGATGTATCCGCTGACCCTTCGGGGGTTGGAGGAAGGGATGCGGTTTTTGTCCAAGTAATCTTTGCTGTCTGATCTGGCGCTATCGCGAGCAGGCTCACTCCCACATTGGATTTTGGATGTACACAAACAATGTGTTCACTGGAGATCAACTGTGGGAGCGAGCCTGCTCGCGAAGCTTTTAGCTTTTCAGGAATAGATGTAGATACTCGACCTGTTCACGATGCGCGACATCCTGCACCACCGGCCGCAACCGCACCTTCGCCCCCGGCAAGCACTGCGCCAACCGCGCCAACGCCAACGGCGTCAACGCCCCCAGTCGCGGATAACCGCCAATGGTCTGTCGATCATTGAGCAACACGATCGGCTGCCCGTCCGGCGGCACCTGCACCGCGCCGAGCGGAATGCCTTCGGAAATCATCGGCTTTCCCTGGTATTGCAATGCCGTGCCCAACAGGCGAATGCCCATCCGGTCGGCGCGGCTGTCGAGGGTCCACACGCGGTTGAACGCGTCGAACAGACTCTGCCCGCTGAACTCGCCGATCTGTGCGCCCAGCACCAGATCCAGCGGCGAATCGTCGGTGAAGTCCGGTCGATGTTGTGCCGGCAATTCCCGTAGCAGGAGCAACGCGCTCCCGGAATAGGTCAGCTGCGCACCTTTGGTCAACGCCCGCCCCCTGCCATCCAGACCGCCAAGCTCCTCACGGACCACCGTTGAACGGCTGCCCAGGACACTTGGTGCATCAAATCCGCCCGGCGCCGCGAGATAAGCCCGAGCCCCGAGCAGCGGCTGGGTGAATTGCAGTCGCTGACCTTTGAGCAGCCTGAAACTACGCCATGGCGTCTGCGCTTCGCCTTCGACTTGAGCCCCCAAATCCGCACCCGCCAGCGCCAGTACGCAATCCTCTTCGGCCACCACGGTGAACCCGCCGAGGGTGATTTCAATCACTGGCGCATTCAGGTCATTGCCCAACAGCCAGTTGGCCCAGGACATTGAACGCCAATCCAGCCCGCCCCCCTGCGTCACGCCCAGATGCCGCACGCCAAAGCGACCGGCGTCCTGTAACAGGCACAGCGGTGTACTCGCCTCTATCGATAAACAGCTCATCCCTGCGCCTCCAATGGTGTGTCGTCACCGCCCAGATGGATGAACTCGGCATGGCTGACCGCTTCAAAGCGCACCGTGTCGCCCGGTTGCATGAGGCTGTAGCCGTCGCGTTCCCGGTCGAACAGCTTGGCCGGCGTGCGGCCGATCAGGTTCCATCCGCCGGGGGACACCACCGGATAGGCGGCCGTCTGCCGTTCGGCGATGCCGACACTGCCGGCCGCGACTTTTTTGCGCGGGGTGCTCAGGCGGGGCGCGGCGAGCACTTCTTCGACCAATCCCATGAAGGCGAAGCCCGGGGCGAAACCCAAGGCGAATACCTGATACTCGCGCCCGCTGTGACGGCGGATGACTTCTTCCACCGCGAGACCACTGCGCTGGGACAACAAGCTCAGTTCCGGGCCGACACTCAGGTCATACCAGACCGGCAGCACATGACATTTGCCGCCAGTGCGGGTGTTAGGGGACAGGTCGATCAGCGCTTCGGCGATCAATTCCCGAGCCTGAGCCGGGCTTAACGCGGTCAAATCGTAATGCACCATCAACGTCGTGTAAGACGGCACCAGATCGATCAGATGTCCGCCGAACGCAGCCCGCAAGTTTTCGCTGGCCGCCAGCATCCACGGCATGTTGGCCTCGCTGATATCATCAAAGAGACGCACCATCAGGCAATCCAGCGCCACTACCTCTACGCGCAGCTTCATGGTGCGCTCTGCTGATCAAGGGCTTCGCGAATCCGTTGCACCGCGGCGACTGAGCTGGCGTTGTCGCCGTGTACGCACAGGGTGTTGGCCTGCAAGTGCAATGCGCTGCCGTCGCTTGCAGTGAGGGGGGCGCCACGGGCGATGGTCAGCGCCTGCTCGATGACTTTTTCGGAATCATGATGCACCGCGCCCGGCAGTTGTCGCGAAACCAGCCTGCCTGCGCTGTCGTAGGCGCGGTCGGCGAAGGCTTCAAACCACAGGGTCACACCATATTCATCGCCCAGTCGTTGCGCAGCGCTGTTGTCGCGGGTTGCCATCAACATCAGCGGCAGGCTGCGGTCATAGGACGCTACAGCCTGAAGCACCGCTTGCAATTGCGCAGGGTTGGCCATCATGTCGTTGTACATCGCTCCGTGGGGTTTGACGTAGCTGACACGCCCGCCCTGAGCACGGCAAATGCCGTCGAGCGCGCCGATCTGGTAATGCAGGATGTCCTGGAGTTCCTGGGCGGTATACGCCATGGAGCGCCGGCCGAAACCGACCAGATCCTGATAGGCCGGGTGCGCGCCGACCTGCACGCCGTTGCTCAATGCCAGGCTGACGGTCTTGCGCATGATGCCCGGGTCGCCGGCATGAAAGCCGCAGGCGATGTTGGCGCAATCAATGTAGGGCATGATTTCGGCATCCAGACCCATGGTCCAGCTGCCGAAACTCTCGCCGATGTCGCAGTTCAATAGCAGGCGGCTCACGGAGAACTCTCCTGTAGGTTCTATTCTTTTCAGAGGCAGGCAGATTACTGCGCATCCAGTTGTTTGCCACGGGTTTCCGGCAGACTCAGCGCCGCGAGGATTACCACCCCGTAGGACACTGCCGCAAACGCCCCGATGCCGACGCTCAATGGCACCGTCTGGCTAAGCAAACCGATCAACAGCGGAAACAGGGCTGCCAGCGCCCGACCGATGTTGTAGCAAAACCCTTGGCCCGAACCGCGAATCCGTGTCGGAAACAACTCAGTCAAAAACGCACCCATGCCGCTGAAGATCCCCGAGGCGAAGAAGCCCAGCGGGAAACCCAGCCACAACATCACGCCATTGCTGACCGGCAATTGGGTGTAGAGCAACACGATGGTGAACGAGCCGACCGCGAACAGGATGAAGTTCTTCTTGCGCCCGAGAATGTCAGTCAAATAGGCGCTGATGACGTATCCGACGTAGGAACCGACGATCACCATCGCCAGATATCCACCCGTGCCGAGTACGCTCAAGCCCCGCTCGTTCTTCAGAAACGTCGGCAGCCAGGAGGTGATCGCGTAGTAACCGCCCAGGGCGCCGGTGGTCAGTACCGAAGCGCGAATCGTGGTGAAAAGGATGCCGGGGGCGAAAATCTCGTAAAACTTCGCCGGGTTGCTCGGTTCCTGTTTGGCTTTGGCTTCGCGATAGATCTCCGGATCCTTGACCAGACGACGAACGAAGATCACAAAAATTGCCGGCACGATGCCGAGAATGAACAGTGCTCGCCAGGCGTCTTCCGGTGGCAGCACCGAGAACAGCAGCGCATACAGAATCGCCGTCAGCCCCCATCCCAGCGCCCAACCAGACTGCACCATACCCACCGCTTTGCCCCGGTCCTTGGCGCGAATCACTTCGCCCATCAGCACCGCGCCGGCCGTCCATTCACCGCCGAAACCGAAGCCCATCAGGGTGCGGCTGATCAGCAGCTGCTCGTAGTTTTGCGCGAAGCCGCAGAGAAAGGTGAAGAAGGCGAACCACAGCACCGTCAGTTGCAAGGTGCGCACGCGACCGATGCGGTCGGAGAGAATCCCCGCCACCCAACCGCCGATGGCCGAGGCGATCAGGGTGCTGGTGTGAATCAGCCCGGCTTCGCCGGTGGTAATGCCCCACATCGCAATCAGGGTCGGCACAACGAAGCTGAGCATCTGCGTGTCCATGCCGTCCAGGCCATAGCCGATCTTGCAGCTCCAGAAGGTGCGGCGTTCCTGCTGATTGATGTTGCGGTACCAGTCGAAAGGACCCGGGCGAGCCGTGGTTTTGGGGATATCGAGCGTGTCGGGCGCACTCATGGCAAATCTCCGCGCTAGTTTTTATTGGTATTGTTCTGAGCCCCGACGACGCCTATCGTGGGAACCGGATATGTCGATTTTTGGGTTCCCGGCCCTGCTGCGTCCAACTAATAAAAACCGGGCTTAGGCATAAGAAAAAGTTGATCTCATGAATTTGAAGTTTCTCGAAACCTTTGTCTGGGTCGCCCGACTCAAGAGTTTTCGCCTGACCGCCGACAAGCTCTTCACTACCCAGGCCTCGATTTCCAGCCGCATCGCCGTGCTCGAAAGTGAGCTGGGGGTGAAGCTGTTTCTGCGCGATTCACGCGGCGTCAGCCTGACGCCCGAAGGCCTGAAAGTGCTCGACTATGCCGAGCAGATGATGGACACCATGCAAGCGCTCAAACAGTCCATCGAGACCCGTTCGAGCAAGGTCGGGCGGGTGCGGATCGGCGTCATGGACACGGTGATCCACACCTGGCTGAGCCCGCTGGTGGCGCAGATGACGGATCTGTATCCCTTGGTGGAAATCGAGCTGGTGGCCGACACCTCGCTCAACCTCTGCGATCAACTGCAAAAAGGCTTTCTCGATCTGATCCTGCAAACCGACCTCATGCGCCAGGAAAGCGTGCGCAGCCTGGAGTTGGCCAGCCACCCCATGGGCTGGATCGCGGCGAGCAATTCCCTCTTCAACCGTGAGTATTCGGGCATCGCCGATCTGGCGCGCGAGCGGATCATTACCTACTCGAAAAACTCACATCCGCATCAAGAGGTACTCGCCCTGATGCAGGCCAATGGCGTGATGACACCACGCCTGAACTGTGTGAATTCGGTGTCGGCGATTACCCGGCTTTTGCGTGATGGTTTCGGCATTGGCGCGCTGCCGCCGGTGCTGGTGGCCGAGGAACTGGCGCGCGGGGAATTGACCCTGCTGGCCATTGATCAACGGCCGCCGGACTTGCAGGTTGTGGTGTCGTGGCGCACGGGGGTTGAGTGGGTCGAGGAGATTGTGGAGTTGTGTCAGCACGTCTTGGAGCGTTATGCGCAGAAAGTGGGCGAGCACTACATCGTCTTGAGCAACCCTCCGGCCAGAATCTAAAGGATATTTTCTATTTTTTAAATATGAACCACTATCATTTGCATTAATTTTCCATGGAGGTATTCTCTGCGCGCTTTCAGCTAACAACTGTCCACAAGGAACCGGACTAGATGCGCGCCTACACGCAAAAACAGCAGCAATTGCTCGCTCACTGGAGCGAAGCCCTTGGCACTCAAGCTTTCCAGTCCCGCCGAATCACCCTCGACCCTTTGAGCAATGCGCCGGAGCCCACCACCCAGCGCTGCTTCCCACGCCTGATCAAGGCGCTGTTTCGTGAAATTCTGATCAACCCCGACACACTCCCCCACAAAATCCAGCTGCCCAGCGAGTTGCTCTCGTCAGTCGACTCCTCTGGAGCATCTGGCAAGGCGCCCTGCTGCCGCTGGCTTATGCCCTGATCGCCAACACCGTATCCACTTACCGTTTCTGGCTGGTGGCGCTGACCTACGCCGTAGCCGCCATCGGGATCCGTTGCGTGCGGTCATTCAACGCCGCTCCGGACCGCTCAACCTTGTCTACCCACACCTATCACAACTCAAATAAGTCCTCATCATGACCCGTATCAAACTCCCCCTGCTGATCCCGCTGCTCGGGACCCTCAGCGCCCAGTCCTGGGCCGAAGATACCGAACAGCAGCCCGGCACTTTGAATATGCAAGCCACCGTCGTTTCCGCGACTCGCAGCGAAGCGACCATCGCCTCGATTCCAGGTTCGGTCTTGGTGATCGACGAACAGCATATCCGTGAGCAAAGCGGCGCAGGTCGCCGGATCTCCGACATTCTCGGGCAATTGGTCCCCGGTCTTGCGCCGTCCAGCGGCGGGATGAGCAACTTCGGCCAGACCTTGCGCGGACGCAACATGCTGGTATTGATCGACGGCGTATCGCAGAACGCCACCCGCGACAATTTCCGCCAGCTCAACAGCGTAACCCCCGCCAGCGTCGAACGCATCGAAGTGGTCTCTGGCGCCAGCAGCCTCTATGGTGCAGGAGCTTCAGGCGGCATCATCAATATCATCACCAAGCGCAATCAGGGTCAGGACAATGCCTACAGCAGCAAACTGGGCCTGACCACCGGCAACAACCTCAATAGCAAAGGCTTCGCCTATGAAGCTTTTCAGAGTGCGACCGGGCGCAAGGATGCCCTGGACTGGTACGTCTCCGCCGACCTGATCCAGCGTAACGATATGTATGACGGCAACGGCAACCGCATCCCTCAGGACACCTCTCAGGGCAGCAGCATGGACACCGAAACCTATGACTTGCAAGGTCGTTTCGGTTACGAACTGGATGCCGACAAAAAACTCAGCCTGGCGCTGCAGGACTACAAGGATCAGCAGGACACGGGTTACACCAAAGACCCGAAAAACCTGCAGCAAGCCGTGGCGGTCAAGGGATTGAAACTGGATGAGCAACCCTACACCCATAACCAGGCGGCCAACCTCAACTACACCGACGCGGACTTCTACGGTCAAGGCCTGCAATTGGAAAGTTACTGGCGCCGCGCCGATGCACTGTTCTTTCCGGACCTGTCGCGGGGCAAGGCCGGGATCTCCAACAACAACAGTGTGCAAGATGTCTACGGCCTGCGCGCGGCCATCGACTCGCCGCTGCCAGCCATCGGGAGTGCCACGGGCAACCTGGTCTGGGGCGCCGACTTTGATAACGAGCGCTCCCGCCAACGCGGTGATCAATACACGCTCAATGGCCTGACCTACACCAAGACCGGCACCACCTACGAGCTGGGCCCGGACATCGAAACCACCACCAAATCGCTGTTCGGGCAGATGTCCTGGGACATCGGTGACTGGACCTTGCGTGGCGGTGTGCGTCGTGAGTGGATCGAAAGCGACGTCTCCGACAGCATCGCTTATGGTGAAATCGTCCAGACCGGCGTACGCGCCACACTGCCCGGCGACACCCTCAAATACGATGCAACGCTGTACAACCTGGGGGCGGTCTACCACCTGAGTGATAGTCAGGACGTATTCGCCAATTTCAGCCAGGGGTTTTCGCTGCCGGATATCCAGCGCTTCATGCGTGACGTCAGCAGCACCTTCGACATCCAGAGCCTCAACGCCCAGGCCATCAAGGTCAACAGTTACGAGCTGGGCTGGCGCGGTAACTGGGACCAGTGGCAGGCCGATGTCACCGTGTATGAAAACACCTCGGACGTGACCCAGTTCTACGATGCCAATGATCGCGTATTACGCCTGATCAACCAGAAAGAGCGCGTGCGCGGCATCGAAAACAACCTGACCTACCGCGTGACTGATCAGTGGTCGGTGGGTGGTACTTACGCCTGGGCCAAAGGCGAGACCGAGCAGAACGGCAAGTGGATCGATCTGCCGGCCACGCGCATCTCACCGGCCAAGACCACGCTGTTCGTCGGCTATATTGAAGAGGATTACAACCTGCGCCTGCAAGGCATGCATTTGGCCAGTTATGACGCCGCCGCCAAAGACAACAACGGACGAGACATCGACGGTTATACGCTGGTGGACCTGCTCGGCTCCGTGCAACTGCCGGTCGGTCGTCTTGAAGGCGGGGTGTTTAACCTGACGGATCGCACGTACGTAAACCTGTTCACCCAGGCCAACGCCAGAATGCCGTTCGCCAACGCCGAAGGCCGCACGCTGAGTATGAGCTACTCGGTCGACTGGTAAAAACAGGAGCCGGCTTGCCAGCGATGCGATCTGCCAGACATACATGTCGCGGCAATCGCCGGCAAACCGGCTACAGGGTTACAAGCCGCGCACATCCCGGTCTTCAATCGGCCGGCTCTGGCGCAGGCGTTTTCCGCCCAGCACCACCCAATCGATCAAGCGGAACAGGCATTCGATGCCGAACGACAGCAGCATCGCGCCGCTCATGCCCCAGATCATCGCTTCCGGCGTCAGCAGGATCTGGTAGCTGTAGCCATTCCAGGTTTCCTTGCGGATGTCCGGGTCGGCGGCCAGCACCACTTGCAGGAAGCGGATGTACCACGGGCCTTGCATGGCCTGGAATTGCTTGTCCAACGCTATTTGACGGGTCAGCAGATTGCTCAGGCTGTTGGCATCGCTGCGAAAGATCGGGTCGTCACTCGCGCGGTAATGGTCAACCAACGCCAGCATGTCGCCCTTGAAAAACTCATTGGCTGTGCCCTGGAAACCGCTCAAACCGGTCTGCGCCTCAATCAGGTGCGCCTCGACCCGCTTGGCGTAATCATTGATAAACCCCGGTACCTGGACACCGATCAACAGGCCTGCCGCAAATAACACCAGCCGTAGATAACTGAGCAACATCAGGGGAAATCCTTATTCGGTCTTGCCCTGACTGACGCATTCGCCGCGTCGCCAGAGGCTCCATTGACCCGGTTCGTAGCGGATCCAGGTTTCGTTTTCGGTCAGGGGTTCGGTGGCAATCACCGTCACCACGTCGTTGGGCGTGGTTTCCGCCTGGAAGTCGACGATCACATCCACATCCTTCAAGCGTGCAGGACCAAAAGGCGCCCGACGAGTGATCTGGGCCAATTTGGTCGAGCAATAGCAGAACAGCCAGTCACCGTCGCTGAGCAGGCAGTTGAACACGCCTTTGCTACGGTATTCGGCGCAGGCCGCCACCAGGTCGGGCAGCAACTCTTCCACCTCGACCGGTTCCGGGAACGCCGCGCGCACGCGGTTGAGCAAATCGCAGAACGCCGCCTCGCTGTCGGTATCGCCGACAGGGCGGTAGAAACTGGCGGTCGGCTGAAAGTCAGCGAGTTGGCCGTTGTGGGCGAAACACCAGTTGCGCCCCCACAGTTCGCGCACGAAGGGGTGCGTATTGGACAGGCAGACCTTGCCGACATTGGCCTGGCGGATATGCCCGATCACCACTTCACTTTTGATCGGATAGCGCTGCACCAGGTTTGCCACTTCAGACTCGCTGCTGGCGGCGGGATCCTGAAACAGGCGCAGGCCACGGCCTTCATAGAACGCGATCCCCCAGCCGTCACGGTGCGGGCCGGTTCGACCGCCGCGCTGCATCAGCCCGGTGAAGCTGAACACGATATCGGTCGGCACATTGGCGCTCATGCCCAATAACTCACACATGCTCGGACTCTCGATGAAAAGGCGGGGGCAAGGCTACAACCGCGGCTCTACCCGCAATCGCTGTGGATTGCTCGGAACTGGCGGGCGACCGTAACGATCATCGCCGGCCCCCCCGAAGAAATGATCGTCTTCAGGATCTTCGGCCTTGGCCGCAGCCTTGGCGGCGGCCGCTTGTTCCTTGCGAGCATTGGAGGCACGCTCGATGGGGATGCGGATCGCCACCATGACCAGATAAAGACCACAGGCGATCATGCCGTACATGAGCAGGTCGGAAATCGCGCGCCACGCGTTGTTGCCGACCTTGAACAACAGGTCGAGCGCCGTGATGGCGATGGCCGGTGCGACCTTATCCTTCACCGGATCGATGATGGTCGGGCTGAACAGCAACACGGCCACCAGCAGCCGCAGCGGCTCGCGCAGCCAGCGCCACATCCAGTGGGTCAAGCGCATCCACACCAACAGGCAGCCCAAAGCGGCAAAGGCGTAGAGGCCCCAAGCGATCAGATAGTCGTTCTCGGTCATGGTGTCCATGGCAAGGCAGGCAGAGAGGCGCTTATAGTAACGACTTTTCGCACATCAGGCTTGCCCTTGTAGGAGTGAGCCTATGTGGCGGGGGGGCTTGCCCCCGTTCGACTGCGAAGCAGGCGTAATTGAGACAACGCGTTACTGATTAAAAATCGCGTTGGCTGGTTTCAGAATCGCTTCGCGATCCAACGGGGGCAAGCCCCCTCGCCACACAGGCCCGCTTGCACAGGTGCGCCACCCAAAAATTCGTACAACGTTCGAGAGCCGCCCATGTCCTTATCCGCCAACGTTTCCGCCGCTCCGATCGCCCACAAGGCCGAAGGCGATGACCCGTATGCCTGGCTGCAGGAGCGCGACACCGACGCGGTCCTCGACTACCTCAAGGCTGAAAACAGCTATCAAGAGGCGCAAACCGCCGACCAGGCAGGCCTGCGCGAAATCCTGTTCGAAGAGATCAAGGGCCGGATTCTCGAAACCGACTTGTCGCTGCCCTCCCCTTGGGGTCCGTACCTGTATTACACGCGGACCACCGCCGGTGACGAATATGCCCGGCACTACCGCTGCCCGCGTCCGGCCGACGACAGCCTGCAACTCGACGAAAGCCAGGAACAGCTGCTGCTGGACCCGAACGAACTGGCCAACGGCGGCTTCTTTTCCCTGGGCGCATTCAGCATCAGCCCGGACCACCAGCGCCTGGCCTACAGCATCGACGCCAGCGGCGACGAGATTTACACGCTGTTCGTGAAAGAACTGTCCGACGGTCGCGTCAGCGAACTGGAGTTCCAGGACTGTGACGGCAGCATGACCTGGGCCAATGACAGCCTGACCCTGTTTTTCGGCGAGCTGGACGACACCCATCGCCCGCACAAACTGTTCCGCTACCGGCTGGACGGCACGGCCGCCGAAGAAGTGTTCCATGAGCCGGACGGACGCTTCTTCCTGCATTGCTATCGCTCAAGCTCCGAACTGCAACTGCTGCTGTCCCTTGGCAGCAAGACCACCAGTGAAGTCTGGGTGCTTGACGCCTCCCTGCCGCATCAGGCCTTCACGTGCCTGGCGCCACGGGTTGAAGACCACGAATACGACGTCGACCACGGCGCCCTTGATGGAGCATGGACCTGGTTCATTCGCACCAACCGCGACGGTATCAACTTTGCCCTGTACAGCGCCGTCGACACCGGCGTGGCGCCCACCGAAGCCGACTGGCAAAACCTGATCCCTCACAGCGACACTGTGATGATCGACGGCATGAGCCTGAACACCGGCGCCATGACCCTGAGCCTGCGCGAAGGCGGCTTGCCGATTATCGAGGTTCACCCACAAGGCCTGACACCTTATCGCGTGCAATTGCCGGATGCGGCCTACAGCCTGCACGTTCAGAATAGTCTGGAGTTCGTCAGCGACAGGATCCGTCTACGCTACGAGGCATTGAACCGCCCAGCGCAAATCCGCCAACTTGAGTTGGTGAGCGGCGAACAGAAAGTGCTGAAGGAAACCCCGGTGCTCGGCCCGTTTGATGCCGATGCCTACGTCAGCCAGCGCCTGTGGGCAACCGCACCGGACGGTACACAGGTGCCGATCAGCCTGGTGGTCAAACGCGAACATCTGGGCCAACCCGTGCCCCTGTACCTTTACGGTTATGGCGCTTATGGCGAAAGCCTCGACCCATGGTTCTCCCACGCCCGCCTGAGCCTGCTGGATCGCGGCATGGCCTTCGCCATCGCACACGTGCGGGGTGGCGGTGAATTGGGCGAAGCCTGGTATCGCGCCGGCAAGCAGGAACACAAGCACAACACCTTCAGCGACTTTATTGCCTGTGCTGAACATTTGATTGCCAATGGCTTCACCACCGCACCGCAACTGGCGATCAGCGGCGGCAGTGCCGGTGGTTTACTGATTGGCGCGGTGCTCAATCAGCGGCCGGAATTGTTCGGCGCGGCGATTGCCGAAGTGCCGTTCGTCGACGTGCTCAACACCATGCTCGACCCGGACCTGCCGCTGACTGTCACGGAATACGACGAATGGGGCAACCCTGAAGAGCCTGACGTTTATGCTCGGATCAAGGCCTACGCCCCGTACGAAAACGTCACCGCGCAAGCTTATCCAGCGACGTTGGTGATTGCCGGCTACAACGACAGCCGTGTGCAGTACTGGGAAGCAGCCAAGTGGGTAGCGAAATTGCGCTCGACCAAAACCGATAGCAACCCCCTGCTGCTCAAGACTGAACTCGGCGCGGGGCACGGCGGGATGAGCGGTCGTTATCAAGGATTGCGTGACGTAGCGCTCGAATACGCATTTTTGTTCAAGGTTTGGGGCATTGCCTGAGGAACTTGGAGCGCGGTCCCGGTCTTAACACCAGACGCCAGCCCCGAGACAACATCTATCCCCTGTGGGAGCGAGCCTGCTCGCGATAGCGGTGTGTCATTGAACATTGATGTTGAATGTGCTGACCTCATCGCGAGCAGGCTCGCTCCCACAATGGATCAGCAGTGAATCCGGAACAGCAACAGACACAAGAAAAAGACCGTGACGACATGTCAGAACTGACCTTACTGAACAACGARATYCGCGACTGGCTGATGGACTGCGGCCTGTTCAATCAATTGCTGCCGGTTGATTGTGCGGCGGCCTCGGGCTATTTCAGCATCAGCACCGTGGCGCAGGGCGAGGAGATTTTCCACGAGGGAGATGCCGGCAGTTTCATGTGCATCATTCACACCGGCCAGGTGGCGGTGCAAAAAACCAATGGTGACGGGCAACTCGTGACCATGGCTACGTTGCGCAGCGGTCGCTCGTTCGGCGAGATGGCCGTTCTTGACGGTGAACGCCGTTCAGCCAGTTGCGTCGCCGCGAGCAACTGCCAGTTGCTGAACCTGGGCAAAGACTCGCTGGAAAGGATGATCAACGACGCGCCGAAAATTGCCGCCAAAATTATCCGCGCCCTCGCCGTCTCCCTCTCCAAGCGCTTGCGCATGGCCGACGGGCAACTGCTTTCACAGCAGGTTTAACCGCCCGGCGTTTTCACTTTCGTCGGATTTTGCTCGATACCCGGCACGGGCTGGTCCTTGCTCGGTGGGCTCGGCATGTTAATCGGCACCAACGGCGGACCACCACTGCCGGGGCCGGTTTTTGGCAAGGAGGGCGCGGTGATTTGCGGGTACAGCGTCGGCGTCGCGGTGCCAGGCGAACCGGGCATGGGGGCGGGGCTGACGGGAATCGATTGCAGCGTTTGCGCCTGCACTGCAGTAATCGAGAGCGCGGCCAGAGCAATGGCCGTTAGAATAGTGCGCTTCATCAATGGCTCCGTTGGCCTTGTTGTCCCTTTCAGGCTACTCCCAACTGCGTCCATTTGCCCTCCCCGTTTATGCAAATCTGCCTCAAGAGAGCCCCATGAAACGTTTCGTTCTGCTCGACACCACGCCCATTCCTGAAAACGGCGGTGCCCTGTGCCTGTTCGAATACGGTGAGGATTTCGTCATAAAGATCCAGGGTGGCGACGGCGGACAACTGATGAACACCCGCATGCACGGCTCCGAGGACGCGCTGGCCGAGATCCCCTGCCGCAAAGTGGCCGGTCGACCGGATTCCCGCGTGCTGATCGGCGGTCTGGGCATGGGCTTCACGCTCGCCTCGGCACTGAAGCATTTGGGCAAGACCGCCGAAGTGGTGGTCGCCGAGCTAGTGCCGGGCGTGGTGGAATGGAACCGTGGGCCGCTGGGCGAAAAAGCCGGCAACCCTCTGCTCGACCCGCGCACCGTGATTCGCATGGAAGACGTCGCCAAGGTGTTGCAGGCTGAGCCGCAGGGGTTCGACGCGATCATGCTCGACGTCGACAATGGCCCCGAAGGCCTGACCCAGAAAGCCAACAGCTGGCTCTACTCCGCCGGTGGCCTGAGCGCCTGCGCCAAGGCCCTGCGGCCAAAAGGCGTGCTGGCGGTGTGGTCGGCCAGCGCTGACAGGCAGTTTTCCGACAAATTGAAAAAGGCCGGTTTCAAGGCCGAGGAAGTGCAAGTCTTCGCCCATGGCAACAAGGGCACACGCCACACCATCTGGATTGCCGAGAAGCTCAAGGGCTGAGCTAAACTTCGCTTAATACCGTCATTAGTCTTTTTACAAAGGTGAACCCATGAGTTCGTCCACCCCGACCAATACTTCGAAGCTGGACCGCATCCTCGCCGACAACCAGCGCGACAAGGAAATGGGCTACCGCGACAAGGCCCTGAAGATGTACCCGCACGTGTGCGGCCGCTGCGCCCGTGAATTCTCCGGCAAGCGCCTGAGCGAACTGACCGTGCACCACCGCGACCACAACCACGACAACAACCCGCAGGATGGTTCGAACTGGGAACTGTTGTGCCTTTATTGCCACGACAATGAACACTCGCGGTATACCGATCAGCAATACTTCGGCGAAGGCTCATTGAGCACGCCGAAAATCGCCAAGGCGACGCATAACCCGTTTGCGGCGTTGGCTGGGTTGATGAAAAAAGAAGACTGAAGATCTTCAGTGACCGGGCTGGCCCCTTCGCGAGCAAGCCCGCTCCCACATTAATCATGTGAACGACACAGATCCAATGTGGGGGCGAGCCTGCTCGCGATAACTATTGCCCAGACACCACCAATCTCCAAACCGAACACCCCTCCCCCATTCTCCGTATAATCGCGCTTTTTTCCCCGAAGGCACCCCGCTCGTGGCAGACAAACGGTACAGCTGCATTGGTTTGTATAACCCCAAATCACCGGAAAACGTCGGTTCGGTCATGCGCGCCGCCGGCTGCTATGGCGTGGCGTCCGTGTTCTATACCGGCAAGCGTTATGAACGCGCCGCCGACTTCGTCACCGATACCAAACGCGTTCACTACGACATCCCGCTGATCGGCATCGACGACCTGAAAAAAATCCTGCCACTGGGCTGCGTGCCGGTGGCCGTGGAACTGGTCGAAGGCGCCCGCTCCCTGCCGGAATACACTCATCCGGATCGCGCCCTCTACATCTTCGGCCCGGAAGACGGCTCGCTGGATAAAGAAATTCGCGACTGGTGCGAAGACGTGGTCTACATCCCGACAACCGGTTGCATGAACCTGGCGGCCACTGTCAACGTGGTGCTCTACGACCGCATGTCCAAAGGGCTCAACACCCGATCCGGGGCGAAATTTCGCTGATTCAACGTACATTCGATGGAACAAGGCGCCGGTTTCGGCAGTCAGCTTAACTATCCACGACTGAAGCAGCCTTCCTGCCAGGAGAAAGATCATGAGCGAACTCAAACGCGTAGAGCGCATCGAATCAACCCCGTTCCAGACCCATTCCGAGCAGAACGTTCACGGTTGGGAACGTGCCGGTTCCGTAGCCGGCGGTGTAGTGATGATGGGCAAAGGCCTGCGTCGCGGCGGGATTTTCGGCTTGATTCAATTGGCGATTGGCGGTGCAGCACTGGCTCGCGGGATTACCGGGCACTGTTCGCTCAAGAGCAAGATCGAGAAAAGCCGTCAGGACATGGATATTGTGCGGGCAAAGATTGAACGGGCCGGGGAAGAATTGAGCAAATTGAAGGCAAATGCCGAGGCGGCGACTAACACCGCTACGGTGACGGGGAATGATTCGTTGGAGTCGCCGAAGACCGGGGTTTGATCCGAAGGTTTAGTGAGGCTTAGGGCCTCATCGCGAGCAGGCTCGCTCCCACATGGATCTTGTGTACGACCTAGATCCAATGTGGGAGCGAGACTGCTCGCGAATGGCGGTACTACTGAAGCAACTCGGTATCGAGGACCTTGGAAGGCTCGCCAATGACGCTCTCTGCCAGTTGAATAAACTCCTTGGTATTCACACTCTCCAGACGAATCGCACCGCGTACTACATCATCCAGCGAGCGCTTGTTGCGTGTCTTCAAGCGAATCTCGCGGTCCAGTTCCTGTAACAACACCACCGCTTTCGACACCTGCGCCGGGTTGATCTGTTCGCCACGCAGGGTCGTGACCTTCTGGCTCTCCTTGACCAACCTGCCGTGCAAACTTTCGTACCGCTCATCGCTCATGCCACCGGCACGGCGCACCAGTTCGATGGCGTAATACTCGGCAAAACCTTCGGAGATCCAGTCGCTACGCTGTTTATCGTTGATCCTGCCTAACACTTGCGCCAATTCACGCACCAGCGCACTGCTACCGCTTTCGCTGACCAGCGGCACACGCGTGTTCAGGTAGACCGATTCGTGTGCGGCCAGGCTGCCGCGCCACATCGGATCGTTGGCGCCGACAATCAGCAGTTTGCCTGGGTGACGCGGGAACACGGCCTGTACTTGCGGCCAGACAAAGGTCAACAGGGTCAGCACGTCCATGCGACGCATGCCCTGGCCCTGAGGCGAAGCGACAGTGACTTCAGTTTCCCCCAGCCGCGTGCGGCGACTGCCCAGATGACCCGCGAGCATCCAGCCGGTGGGCCGGTCGAACAGCCGGGACACATTGTCGATGCGGAATTTGTTCTTGCCGATCCGCGGCCAGGCGGTTTCGACGCTTTTCCAACCATTGGGCAACTCGAACTCAAGGCGCGAAACCAGCTCGATACCATCCTCTTGATCGAGTTTGGCGGCTGGCACCAGATCGTCACCGCGCATCAGCGCCCAGCCCGGCGTCATGCGTGTGTCGAAACTGCCGCTTTTGCGCCCATGGCTAATATGTACTCGGTAGGTCAGGCTGGCCTTGTCGGCGGCAGGATGCCAGACCCCACGCACCACTTGGCCCGGTGTGAGTTGCCATTGGCCGTCGGCCTTGAAGTCGCTGTAGCGGCTGCCATCACCCAGGTCAAAATCCAGGCTGCGCACCGCCGAACCCTGCGCCAGTGTCAGGCGCACTTCAGCTTGATCACTTTGTGGCAGCAGGCGCACGTGGTAATCCAGATCGACCTTCTTCGCCGCCCACGCAGACGAACTCAGGGCGAACAACCCAACGACCAACGCCAGCCGCCATCCCACAGCCATACACACTCCTTGTGGCGAGCGAGCTTGCTCGCGCCGGGCTGCGTGGCAGCCCTTGATTTTTGTGATCACCGCCTGTTTTGTGAGTGCTGCGCACTCAAGCGGGAGCAAGCTCCCTTGCCACAGGGTAAAACAGCAGCCGGAGTTAACCCGCGCGGAATATCAGGTGATCTTCCCAGTCATCTTCAGGGACGCTGCCTTCGGCGAGCATGCGCCCGGATTGTGAAATACGCTCGTAGTGCACCGCATCGCGATCGCCACACACCAAATGGTGCCAGAGCGGCAGGTCCTTGCCTTCACTGACCAGGCGATAGCCGCAGGTCGGTGGCAACCATTTGAACTCGTCGGCCTTGCCCGGCGTGAGCTGGATGCAGTCCGGGACGAAGTCACGCCGATTGGGGTAATCAGTGCACTGGCAGGTTTTCAGGTCGAGCAGTTTGCAGGCGATACGCGTGTAGTAGACGCTGTTGTCGTCTTCATCTTCGAGTTTTTGCAGGCAGCACAGGCCACAGCCGTCGCACAGCGACTCCCATTCCTCTTGATCCAGTTGATCGAGGGTTTTGCGTATCCAGAACGGTTCGACTTTGGCGGCCATGGCTCAAGCATCAACATCAGGTGGTGAAAAGGCCGCCAGTCTAGTGCCAAGGCCCTTGTGGGCCAAGCATTGGCGACTGCCGGTATAAACAGGCTTGTCAGTTTTTGCGCCGCCCAGTAGGGTTTCGCATCGTTTCCCCACTTTCAAACGTAGCAAGGAATCTCTTGATGAGTGCTAATCCACGCGTTGCCGACTACGCCATCCACCCTCAGTTCACTGATCGCTGGTCGCCCCGCGCGTTCACCGGCGAAACCATCCCGGAAGAAACCCTGCTGAGCTTCTTCGAAGCCGCCCGCTGGGCACCGTCGGCCTATAACTCGCAGCCTTGGCGGTTTCTGTATGCGCGTCGCGACACGCCAAACTGGGAGCGTTACCTGGGCCTGCTGAATGAATTCAACCGCGGCTGGGCACAACACGCCTCGGCGCTGGTGATCGTGATCTCGAAAACCACCTTCGCCGTGCCGGGCGCGACCGAAGAAACTCCAGCCCCGTGGCACACCTTCGACACCGGTTCTGCGTGGGGTCACCTGGCGTTGCAAGCGAGCATCAGCGGCTGGCACACCCATGGCATGGCCGGCTTCGATCAGGAACTGACCCGCAAGGAGCTGAACATTCCTGAAGGTTATGCGCTGCACGCGGCCATTGCGGTGGGCAAGCTGGGGGAGAAGGCATCGCTGGCGGATTACCTGCAAGCGCGTGAAGAACCAAGCCCGCGTCGTCCGTTGAGCGAGTTGGCGGCTGAAGGCGACTTCACCCTCTAATCAACACCGCAAAACAAATGTGGGAGCGGGCTTGCTCGCGAATGCGGTGTATCAGTCAGCATATGCATGGACTGATAC
>NZ_JBFULH010000032.1:0-23940 GCF_056400445.1 Pseudomonas sp. P5_B2
CGACACTGCGATCGGGCATCCCTATGAGGAATACCTGATGCCCAATCGTCTCCCCGTGACCGTCCTGTCCGGCTTTCTCGGTGCTGGAAAAAGCACGCTGCTCAACTACGTTCTGCGTAACCGCGACAACCTGCGGGTCGCAGTGATCGTCAACGATATGAGCGAGATCAACATTGATGGCAGTGACGTCCAGCGTGATGTCAGCTTGAGCCGCGCAGAAGAAAAGCTCATTGAAATGAGCAACGGCTGCATTTGCTGCACTTTGCGCGAAGATCTGCTCGAAGAAGTCAGCAAACTCGCCAGGGATGGTCGTTTTGATTACTTGCTGATCGAATCCACTGGCATTTCCGAACCACTGCCAGTGGCCGAAACCTTTACCTTTCGTGATGAAGAGGGGCAAAGCCTGACCGACATCGCGCGGCTCGACACCATGGTCACCGTGGTGGATGGCGTGAACTTTCTGCTGGACTATCAGGCTGCCGACAGTCTCGACTCGCGCGGTGAAACGTTGGGTGATGAGGACGAGCGCTCGATCACTGATCTGTTGATCGAGCAGGTTGAATTCGCCGATGTCATCCTGATCAGCAAGATCGACTTAATCAGCAGCAGCGAGCGCCAAGAACTGATCGCGATTCTTCAACGCCTCAACGCGCAGGCAGAAATCATCCCGATGGTCATGGGTGAAGTCCCCCTGGAAAAAATCCTCGATACCGGTCGCTTTGACTTTGAAAAGGCCGCTCAAGCGCCAGGCTGGCTACGGGAAATGCGAGGCGAACACATGCCGGAAACCGATGAATATGGCATCGCCTCGACCGCTTACCGAGCGCGCCGGCCTTTTCATCCGCAGCGCTTTTTCACCTTCATTGATCGCCCTTGGGTGAATGGAAAACTGCTGCGTTCCAAAGGTTTTTTCTGGCTGGCCAGTAAGCTCAAGGACGCTGGTAGCTGGTCCCAGGCGGGTGGTTTGATGCGTCACGGCTTCGCTGGACGTTGGTGGCGTTTTGTGCCGAAAACCCAGTGGCCGCAGGACGAAGAAAGCACTGCCGGGATCATGGAGAACTGGACTGCCGCCACCGGCGATTGTCGTCAGGAATTGGTGTTCATTGGTCAGAATATCGACTTCGCAAAACTCACTGCCGAACTCGATGATTGCCTGCTGACGGAGACCGAAATGGCTTTGGGGGCCGAAGGTTGGCAACTGCTGCCAGACCCGTTTGGCCCTTGGCACGAAGAGGTCGCAGCTTGATGTTGGCGCCGAGTCTGAAGCGGCGCTCGGTCGTTCATCCTGTCCAAGGCGAAACTTTGCAAACGTTGACCCGAATCCTTGATGACGACGTAAACCTCGCCATTTGGCAGCGTCAGCTTCCGGTGCAAATCGTAGATTTCGGCCAATTGTTGCTGTCACTGAACACGCCGTTGGCTGAGTCGCTGGTCTTGGAACTGCCCAGCGATGACGCAGAACCCAGGCTGCAGGGGCTGGCCTCCGGTTTCAGCGATCTACAAGGGTATGAGGGCTTCATTGCTGACGTATCGTGGCTGGTCAGCGCGTTTGCCTGTCTGTTGGGCGCCAAGCGCATCGGCCTGCGTTTGCGAGCCTTGGACAAGGCCATGTGCCCACGTTTTCACGTTGATCATGTGCCGGTGCGGTTAATCACTACGTATTCCGGTATCGGCAGTCAGTGGCTGCGAGAGGGCGTTTTGGATCGTCGCCAATTGGGCAAACCTGAGGCCGAGCCTGTACAGGATTCGATGATCGAGCAAATCGTCAGCGGGGGCGTGGCTCTATTCAAAGGCGAGAAGTGGCACGGCAACGAAGGTTTCGGCCTGATCCACCGCTCGCCGCAACCTCCACCGGGTGAGCGTCGTTTGATCCTGACCCTCGATTGGCTCGGGTAACAGCTCAAGGTTTGAGCCAGTTGCCTTGACTCTGCGTTTCGCAAAACGGCTTCAGGTACACCGCATCAGTGGCCACGCCGTAATAGTGAATGTCCTGCCGGTAAGGCATATTGGCGACTTGAGCGTTGCTGCATACTCCGAACGCACCGGTTGGGCACTGGTCAACGTACTGCACATCGACTGTCTGCCCGGCCAGATTGGGCTGGCAAAAGCCGTCGGCGAAGAGCTTTTCCGGGATGTTGCGGTTTTGCTGGCAGACTTTCACGTCCAATCTGGGGGATGTGGTATGTACCACGCAAGCCTGGGCGAGTATCTCGCCGGAACACAGCGCCAGCATTAACGACAATCCCATCAACCGCATCTTTATCCTCCTATGAAAACGCCGACTATGTTGCAGAACATTCCCACGCACGTCATTGCTGGCCCATTGGGCGCAGGCAAAACCAGTCTGATCAGGCACCTTTTGACGCAGCGGCCGGTCGACGAGCGTTGGGCGGTGCTGATCAACGAATTCGGGCAAATCGGCCTCGACTCTGCGCTGCTGACCTCGGACACCGATGGTATCGCACTGGGCGAAGTGGCCGGCGGCTGTTTGTGTTGCGTCAATGGGGCGCCTTTTCAGATCGGGCTCGGGCGGCTTCTGCGCAAGGCGAAGCCGGACCGGTTGTTCATAGAACCCTCTGGTCTTGGACATCCGGCCAGGTTGCTTGAACAGTTGAGGAAGGATCCGTGGGTAGGTGTACTGGCGGTACAACCTTGCATACTGGTGCTGGATG
This sequence comes from Pseudomonas sp. P5_B2, assembly GCF_056400445.1. Lineage (NCBI taxonomy): Bacteria > Pseudomonadati > Pseudomonadota > Gammaproteobacteria > Pseudomonadales > Pseudomonadaceae > Pseudomonas > Pseudomonas sp. P5_B2. The sequence goes on from NZ_JBFULH010000032.1 coordinate 2,673, forward strand.
CCCAAGCGCTCGCTGTCGGCAAACCGCTGCCTGCGGCGCAACAGGAGACGTTGAGCTGCGCCGGATTGTTGGTGTTGAACAAGGCAGAAAATCTCGACGTCGATGATCGCCAGCGAATCGCCGCCCAGTTACCTCCTCGTCCTCTGTATTGGACGCAGCAAGCACTATTGCCGTTGAGCAAATTGCCGGGACTCCAGACCCGGGCTGTAGCGGGTGTGGATAACTTTATCGTGCCCAAGGGCTTGGCGCAGATGCCGGCCATCTGGGCCGATCCTGCGCTGCCGATTTGCTTGAGTCAGAATCAGGAAGGGGGCTGGAGCATCGGTTGGCGTTGGCATCCCAGCCAGACGTTCGATGTAGAGCTCATCGGCCAATGGCTTGAAAGCCTTTCCTGGCGGCGGGCGAAGCTGGTTATCCACAGCGACGACGGTTGGGTGTCGGCCAATGCGGTGGATAACTCGGAGCTGGAATGGAAGCCCAGCGAATGGCGTCAGGATTCACGGATAGAGCTGATTTTCAGCGAGCCGCAGGAGGTTGATTCACTGCAAAGAGTTCTCGCCGACTGCCGGTCGGGTTAAGGACGCCACTTGGTGTGTTCTTGTCGCCACTGGCTCAATTCGATCACTTCGGCACGGGGCTTCACCACATCGCCGACCGCAGGCGTGTCGTCGAACGGCATCGGGTAGGGTGCCAGTACGATCTGTGCACTGTGGGCGCCGAATTGGGTGATGGTGCCGTTGTGGCGGGTTTCGCCAGTCACGGTGAATTCAAAGTTGTATACGCGGGCCAGCCGCCGCCGACCGTTGGCGTCTTTGATGAACCCAATCTTTTTGAGGGCTACATTGCCGTCCAGCAACTCGATGCCGAGCTTGGCACAGTGCTGCTTGACCCGCTCCAGCGCCCGCTCGCGCAAGCCGTGGTTGTGCCACACCCACGCGCCACCGGTGGCGAGCAGCATCAGCACGAAGATATTTCCGAGGGTCAGCATCAACAGGTTGCTCCAACTAGATAGTGTCAGCTTAACTGTGTCGCCGGTCTGTCGTACAGGCTGCGTTTCGTCGCATACTGCGCGGCTGGAATTTCACTCGTTTGACGGAAAACTCACCGCATGAAACGTACGCCCCATCTGCTCGCCATTCAGTCCCACGTGGTGTTCGGCCACGCTGGCAACAGCGCCGCGGTTTTCCCAATGCAGCGGGTCGGGGTGAATGTCTGGCCGCTCAACACTGTGCAGTTCTCCAACCACACGCAATACGGCCAGTGGACGGGTGAAGTGCTGTCACCGCATCAGATCCCTGATTTGGTCGAGGGGATTGCGGCGATTGGCGAACTGGGCAACTGCGATGCGGTGCTATCCGGTTATCTGGGCAGTGCGGCTCAGGGCCGAGCGATCCTGACGGGCGTGGCGCGGATCAAGTCGATGAATCCCAAGGCGCTGTATTTGTGCGACCCGGTGATGGGCCATCCCGAAAAGGGTTGCAGCGTACCGGCCGAAGTCAGCGATTTTCTACTGGATGAGGCGGCGGCGGTAGCGGACTTCATGTGCCCGAACCAGTTGGAACTGGACAGCTTCTCGGGGCGTAAACCACGGTCGCTGTTCGATTGCCTGGCCATGGCACGAGCGTTGTTGGCGCGTGGGCCGAAGGCGGTGCTGGTCAAGCATCTGGACTATCCCGGTAAACCGGCTGAAGGCTTCGAGATGTTGCTGGTAACAGCTGAAGGCAACTGGCATCTGCGTCGTCCGCTGTTGGCGTTTCCGCGTCAGCCGGTGGGCGTGGGCGACCTGACGTCCGGGTTGTTCCTGGCGCGTGTGTTGTTGGGCGACAGTCTGGTCGCTGCGTTCGAGTTTGCAGCGTCGGCAGTGCATGAAGTGCTGCTGGAGACTCAGGCCTGTGCCAGCTATGAGCTGGAACTGGTGCGGGCGCAGGACCGGATTGCGCATCCGCGGGTGCGGTTCGAAGCGACTGCGATCAGCCTTTAATTCGCGGGTTCCCAATCGCGAGCAGGCTCGCTCCCACATTTGATCTTCAGTGGACACTGTATTTGTGTACAACCTGGATCCCCTGTGGGAGCGAGCCGGCTCGCGATGGCTATCTAAAGCTGGTCACAGATCTCAGGCATCACCCTTGATTTCCTGATAACGCTTTTCCAGTTCCTGACGAATCTGCCGACGTTGCTGTGCCTGAATGAAGCGGCGTTTTTCTTCACTGTTATGCGGTTGCAGCGGCGGGACGGCAGCGGGCTTGCGGTTGTCATCCACCGCGACCATGGTGAAAAAACAGCTATTGGTGTGGCGCACCGAGCGCTCGCGGATGTTCTCGGTCACGACCTTGATGCCCACCTCCATGGAGGTATTGCCGGTGTAATTGACCGAAGCCAGAAAGGTCACCAGTTCGCCGACATGAATCGGCTCGCGGAAAATCACCTGGTCCACCGACAGGGTCACCACGTAGCGACCGGCATAACGGCTGGCGCATGCGTACGCCACTTCGTCGAGGTATTTAAGCAAGGTGCCGCCATGGACATTGCCAGAGAAGTTGGCCATGTCAGGGGTCATCAATACCGTCATCGACAGTTGTGCGTTTCCGGGTTCCATAGCGTTCTCACGGTTCAAGGCGCAATTTCAGGGACGCACCTCTGCGGGTGCCTTGTCAGCTTTTTCAAACCAACAGTTATCGGGACGCCGGGCAGGTGGTTGCCGTCACGCCCGTATCGATCTGTTTCCATATATTGCACCGCCTTTGCGGCGCAAGTCGTGGTGTTAACCTCCAAATGTCCCCTTTGAGGAGCCCGCGCCATGCATGCCATCAGTTTTATTCAGGATTTGGCAGTGATCATGTTGATCGCCGGCGTGGTGACGGTGCTGTTCCATCGCTTTAAACAGCCGGTGGTGCTGGGTTACATCGTCGCCGGTTTCATCATCGGCCCGCACACGCCGCCGTTCGCACTGATTCACGACGAAGAAACCATCAAGACCCTCGCGGAACTCGGTGTGATCTTCCTGATGTTCTGCCTTGGTCTGGAATTCAGCCTGCGCAAGTTGTTCAAAGTCGGCGCCACGGCGTTTATCGCGGCGTTCCTGGAAATCGTGCTAATGATCTGGATCGGCTACGAGATCGGTCGCTGGTTCGATTGGAACACCATGGACTCGCTATTCCTCGGTGCGATCCTGGCGATTTCCTCGACCACCATCATCGTCAAGGCGCTCAACGACCTGAAGATGAAAAACGAGCGCTTCGCGCAATTGATCTTTGGTGTACTGATCGTCGAGGACATCCTGGGTATCGGCATCATTGCGTTGCTGTCGAGCATTGCGGTCAGCGGTACGGTCAGCTCCGGCGAAGTGTTTTCCACGGTCGGCAAGCTCTCGCTGTTCATGATTGTCGCGCTGGTCATCGGGATTTTGCTGGTGCCACGGCTCTTGGCTTACGTGGCCAAATTCGAAAGCAACGAGATGCTACTGATCACCGTGCTTGGACTGTGTTTCGGTTTTTGCCTGCTGGTGGTGAAGCTGGAGTACAGCATGGTGCTCGGCGCGTTCCTTATTGGCGCGATCATGGCTGAATCGCGACAACTGTTGAAAATAGAGCGTCTTATTGAGCCGGTTCGCGACTTGTTCAGCGCAATCTTCTTCGTCGCCATCGGCCTGATGCTTGATCCGATGATCCTGTTGCAATACGCCTGGCCGATCGCCGTGATCACTATCGCGGTGGTGCTCGGCAAGATGCTGTCATGCGGTCTTGGCGCCTTTATCGCCGGCAATGATGGACGCACCTCATTGCGTGTGGGGATGGGCCTTTCGCAGATTGGCGAGTTTTCTTTCATCATCGCTGCGTTGGGCATGACACTGCAGGTCACCAGCAACTTCCTCTATCCGGTTGCAGTGGCTGTTTCTGTGATTACCACGCTGCTGACACCGTACCTGATCCGCGCGGCCGATCCACTGTCGATCAAGCTTGCTGGTGTGATGCCGCAAAGGCTGGGCAGGGTGTTGGGGATGTACGGCGAATGGTTGCGCAGCATTCAGCCGCAAGGCGAGGGGGCGCTGCTGGCATCGATGATTCGGCGGATTTTGTTGCAGGTGGGGGTCAATCTGGCGTTGGTGATTGCGATCTTTTTCTCGGGCGCGTATTTCGCCGAGCGCATGTCCGCCTGGCTTCAAGACTGGATCATCGACCCGAGTTGGCAGAAAGCATTGATCTGGGGTGGGGCACTGCTTTTGTCGCTACCATTCCTGATCGCCGCCTATCGCAAGCTCAAGGCGCTGTCGCTGCTGTTGGCAGAGATGGGGGTGAAGCCAGAGATGGCTGGCCGCCACACGCAGCGAGTGCGTCGGGTGATCGCCGAAGTGATCCCGATCCTCTCGCTGCTGGTGATTTTCCTGCTGCTGGCAGCCTTGTCGGCCAGTATTCTGCCAACCAACAAGTTGCTGGTATTGATCATCGTGGTCGCTGCCGCTGTCGCGGCCTTGCTCTGGCGCTGGTTCATCCGCGTGCATACGCGGATGCAGGTGGCGCTGCTCGAAACTCTGGATAACCACAACGAGTCGTCCGGCCACTGACCTGTAGCAGCTGCCGAAGGCTGCGTCGGCCGGTCCGCGCTCGGGCGCAGCAGTCGTAAGCCCGGATGACTCGGTTATTCTGAAGGGCCTCGTTGCCGGATATTGCGACCGCTTCGCCCGAGCGCGGACCGGCCGACGCAGGCTGCGCCAGCTGCTACAAAGTCGAGCCTCAGCTTTCCAGCCAGACGTCCCGCGCCCAGTGCCACACCGATTCCCAGGTTTCTTCTGCGATCAGTTCTTCTTCGGCTTGCCACAGCACCACGGTGCCGTCTTCTTCGACGAGGTAGTAGTCATCACCGTCCTGGCAAATCGGAATCATGCTGCGATCAACACCTGCGTCCCAGGCGTTTGCGGCAACGTCCGGCAGGTAGGTGTGGGATTGCGGGTCGGTGACGGTCACCGGCTCCAGGCTGCCGTAGACCACGTCGCTGACGGTCAGCAAAAATTCTCTGAAGACGAACGGAATGTCGATGAACAGTTGTTCTTCGATTTCCACGATCTGATCTTCGTCAGGCAGCTCCAAGGGGACCGGTACCGGTTCGTTGGCTTCACGCAGTTGTTCAATGATTTCTTCCACGTCCGGGATCCTCTTGCTTGATGGCGCGGTTTAGTTGGGGCGGTTTATACAGTAGCTCGCTATAGATGCAACCGCGAAATAGAAAACCCCAGCCAGGGCTGGGGTTTTTATTACAGCATGCTTAACGCAGGGGGATCAGCCGTTCTGGCGGATACCGGCCACCAGCCAAGGCTGGTTTTCGCCCTGTGGACGTTCCATGTTCCAGCTTTCGCTGAACACTTCGCCCTGGTCGAAACGCGAGGTCTTCGACACACCGCTGAAGGTCAAGGTGGCGATGGTCTTGTCGGCGCGGTCATCCACGCCGTCCAGTTGAACATTGAGGTTATCAATGTAGGTGGACTGGAAACTTTCGCCAAGGTCAGCGCGTTCACGCTTGAGGAATTCGAGCAATTGCGGGGTCACGAACTCCGCAATCTTGTCCATTTCGTTAGCGTCCCAATGCTGTTGCAGGGACTGGAAGTGGTTGCGCGCCGCTTCAATGAAGTTCTTTTCATTGAACCAGGCCGGAGCATTGATTACCGGACGAGCGGCAACCGGTGCAGCCGAGCCACCGAAGATCGAACCGCCCGCAGGCTTGTTCTCGAACACTTCACGCTGCATCGGCGCGTGGCCAGCCGGAGCCAGATGCTCCTGCTGCTTGCGACGACGAGCGGCAAAGAAACGGAATGCCAGGAAGGCAATGACCGCCATGATCAGGATGTCGAAGATCTGCATGCCCTGGAAGCCGTCGCCCATGAACATGGATGCCAGCAGGCCACCGGCAGCGATACCGGCCAGAGGGCCGAGCCAGCGCGAAGCACCGCCAGCCTTGGCGGCTGCGCCAGCGGCACCGGCCGCACCAGCGGTCGCCGCAGCGCCGCCCATGCCTGGAGAAGAAGGAGCCATTTGGCTGGTCTGGTGAGTCGGCGCAGCGCCGGAGCTCTTGCCGCCACCAAAGCGCTTGGCGTTGGCGTCGAGGCTCATCGTCAGGCCGATGCACAACGCCATGGCGATGCTAAGAAAACGTTTCATAAGGGTAATCCCATTTTGTGGATGCACGCGCGCCATGTTGCACAGCTGAAGTGTTACTGGCTAGCGGCAGAGTGTTTCGAGCTTTTGCCTGACAGGTTGCGTTCAGCTTCAGTCAGCGCAATAAGTCCTTTTACTTTTGTCTGTAGGACGAGAGGATAGTTTCTGTAGGAAGGATACTTAGCGCCGCAGCGCCAGCATGATCACACCGACCGTGATCAGGCCGATTCCGCCCCATTGGCGCAGGTCGAGTTTTTCGCCCAGCAGGACCACACCAAGCACCGCCACCAGCACCACGCTGAGCTTGTCCACCGGAGCGACTAACGAAGCCGGCCCCAGTTTCAGCGCGCGGAAGTAGCAGATCCACGAGGCACCGGTGGCCAGTCCCGACAACAGCAAGAAGAGGTAGCTCCTCGCTGAGATCGATCCTAATGACTGATATTGGCCCGTGGCGTATAAAATCAAGGCCAGACTGACCAATACCACTACGGTGCGCAGCAGTGTGGCGAAGTCGGAATTTACGTTTTCGATGCCGATTTTAGCGAAGATGGCGGTCATGGCGGCAAACGCCGCCGACATCAGGGCCCAGAATGTCCAGGAAGAAAAAAAGCCTGAGCCCATGGTTCGCACCTTTAATAAGATCGACTGTCAGCCTGGAAGCAACACAGGACCCTGTGGGAGCGGGCTGGCTTTAGATAGCTTCCAGCTTTGCATAACCCAGCATCAGCCACTTGCTGCCTTCGCTGAAGTTCACTTGCACCCGTGCCTGAGCGCCAGCGCCTTCGAAATTCAGGATCACACCATCCCCGAACACCGAATGCCGTACGGTCTGGCCGAGGCTGAACCCGGTATCCGGGATCTCGCTGCCGCCAAACAGGCTGCTGGAGCTCTGCTGCTGACCGCCGCCGAACGGACGGCTGACGCTGTTGGACAGCCGCACTTCCTGAATCAGGCCTTTGGGCACTTCCCGTACGAAACGCGACACTTTGTTGTAGGTTTCGCTGCCGTACAGGCGTCGGGTCTCAGCATAAGTCATCACCAGATTATTCATTGCACGGGTGATGCCGACGTAGGCCAGGCGGCGTTCTTCCTCAAGACGACCGGGCTCTTCCAGGCTCATCTTGTGCGGGAACAGACCTTCTTCCATGCCCACCAGGAACACGTAAGGGAATTCCAGGCCCTTGGCGCTGTGCAAGGTCATCAGCTGAATGCTGTCTTCGTGCTCCTCAGCCTGAGTATCGCCGGCTTCCAGTGATGCATGGCCAAGGAACGCCGCCAGCGGCGTCAGGTCTTCGTCTTCTTCAGCGTTTTCGAAGTTACGCGCGGCGCTGACCAGTTCCTCAAGGTTTTCTACCCGAGCCTGGCCTTTTTCGCCTTTTTCAGCCTGGTGATAGGCAATCAGTCCTGATTGCTCGATGACCGTCTGGGTCATCAGGTGCAGGGGCATTTCCATGCACTTGGCGGCGAGATTCTCGATCAGCTCGATAAAGGCGCCGAGTGCGCCAGCAGCGCGCCCCGTCAGGCCTTTATTAGCCACCAGCAAACGCATGGCTTCCCACATCGACACGTCGCTATGACGCGCGTGGTCGCGGATCGCTTCGACGGTTTTCTCGCCAATGCCACGAGCCGGGACGTTGATCACCCGCTCCAGCGCCGCATCATTGCCACGGCCTTCCAGCAAGCGCAGATAAGCCATGGCGTTCTTGATTTCAGCCCGCTCGAAGAAGCGCTGACCGCCATAGATGCGGTACGGAATGCGCTCGCGTAGCAAAGCTTCTTCCAAAACGCGCGATTGGGCGTTGGAGCGGTACAAAATCGCAATATCGCTACGGGCCAAGCCGGTTTTCAGCGCACTTTCAATGGTTTCCACTACGTAGCGTGCTTCGTCGTGTTCATTGAATGCGGCGTACAGATTGATCGCTTCGCCTTCGCCGCCATCGGTCCACAACTCTTTGCCCATGCGCCCGGTGTTGTTGGCAATCAGGGCGTTGGCGGCTTTGAGGATCCCGGCGGTGGAGCGGTAGTTCTGCTCCAGACGAATGGTCTCGGCATCCGGGAAGTCGTCGGAGTACTGATAGATGTTCTCGATTTTCGCGCCACGCCAGCCGTAGATCGACTGATCGTCGTCGCCCACCACCATCAGGCTATCACCGCCCTTGGCCAGCAGACGCAACCAGGCGTATTGCACGGCGTTGGTGTCCTGGAACTCATCGACCAGAATGTGGCGGAAGCGCTTTTGGTAATGGGCCAGCAAGCCCGGATGATCGCGCCACAAATCGAGGGCACGCAGCAGCAATTCGGAGAAATCGATTACGCCAGCGCGCAGGCATGCAGCCTCGTAGGCCTCATAAATACTGCGCATGGTCGCCAGGAACAGGTCGCCGCTGGCTTGAATATGTTGCGGGCGCAGACCTTCGTCTTTCTGCCCATTGATGAACCACTGAGCCTGCCGGGCCGGCCAGCGCTGCTCGTCCAGGCCCAACTCGCGGATCACCCGCTTGACCAGCCGTTGCTGGTCGTCGCTGTCGAGAATCTGGAAAGTCTGGCTCAGCCCGGCTTCCTGCCAGTGCGCCCGCAACAAGCGGTGCGCCAGGCCGTGGAAGGTGCCGACCCACATGCCGGCCGGATTGAGACCCATCAGCTGCTCGATGCGCTGACGCATCTCGGCCGCGGCCTTGTTGGTGAAGGTCACCGACAGGATGGAGTGGGGCGAGGCGTTTTCGACCTGGATCAACCAGGCGATACGGTGCACCAGCACTCGGGTTTTACCGGAACCAGCACCGGCCAGGACCAACTGACGACCCACGCGGGCAGCTACGGCCTGGCGTTGGGCATCGTTGAGTGAGTTCAGCAGAAGGGAGAGATCATCGCGCATCGGGGCATTCTAGGGTGCGCCGACACACCGGGCAAACCGAGCTTTGCATTAGCCGATGAAAGATCCACAAAGGACGACCGGTCAGTCACTCGCCGCAGGCGTTGACGGGCCGCACACCAGGGGTTTTGGTGAGGCAATGAGGGACTGAAATATTGTCGAATTTATGATCCGGGGCAGTTTGGTAAGGGCATTGGCTTGTGTATGCTCCGTCGACGTTTCGGGCTCATGCTCATCATTATAAGAACAAGAACATTGCCTATGACCCTCAGCACCGACCTGTCGGGCCCCACGGTGGAGCCTCGGGTTATCCGCAAGCAGTACGCCATGGAAATGGCGGTCGAACGTACGCGCCTGCTATATCAGGGCTCGCTGCTGCCCACGTTATTCATGTTGATCAATGGCCTGGTCTGCGCCCGTTTGCTCTGGAATCCGCAGCACCATTTCCTGGTCAGCGTCTGGCTGGTGTGGCTGTTGTCCCTGGTGGCGTTACGGGTGATTCAGGTTGCGGCCTTTGATTCGGCGATTCCTGACCGGCAGGCGCATCCGATCTGGCGTCGTATGTTTTTGCTCGGCTCTGGCCTCACTGGCCTGACGCTGGCCGGCGCTGGTATTGCGTTGGTGCCCGCCGACAATTTCATACAGCAGGCATGGGTGTTCGGCCTGATTGGCGCGGCCGCTCTTTCAGCCAGCGTTGCGTACGCGGTCAGCCTGTCGGCGTTTCTGTCTTTTACCTTGCCCTGCCTGTTGCCGGCCATCCTCTATTTATTCTGGGGCGGCGACGTGCAGGGTCAAGGCTGGGGTTGGTTCGGGTTGATTTTGTTGGGGGCGCTGAGTGTGATCGCCTGGCAGATCAACCGCCTGATCGACCGCGGATTGCTGCGGCGTTTCCAAAATGAGGCATTGATCGAGCACTTGCAGCAGGCGCAAAGCCGTAGCGATCAACTCAATCACGAATTGGCCAAGGAGATCGACCAGCGCCGCTGTGCCGAAGATCAACTGCGTGAAGCCCAGGTCGAGTTGGAAAACCGTGTTGCTCAGCGCAGTCTGGAGCTCGACGCGGCGAACCAGGCCCTGAGCAAGAGTGAAGCGCGCCTGGCGTTGGCGTTGAATGCCAGCGAGCTCGGGCTGTGGGACTGGAACCTGCAAACCGATGAAGTCCATCACACGCAGCTCCAAGAGTTGTTCGGCTTGGCGCCGGAGTACGTGACAGCCATGCTTCGTCACCTCAAGCCGCGTCTGCACCCGGAAGACGTGCCAGTGCTGAAGCGTGCACTGGTCGAGCATTTGAAAGGCCACAGCGAGGACTACCAGATCGAGTACCGCGTGCGGCATGTCGACGGTCACTGGGTCTGGGTTGAGGATCGCGGCCGGGCCGTTGAGCGCAGCCAAAATGGTCGAGTGATCCGCATGGTCGGCACCCGTCGCGACATCAGCGCATCTAAAGGGCAGGAAGTACAACGCCAACTGGCGGCGACGGTGTTTGAAGCCGCCAGCGAAGGCATCGTGATTTTCGACCCCGATTATGCGTTGATCGCAGTCAATCAGGCCTTCAGCCGAGTCACCGGCTATGACATCGACGACATGCTGGGCCGCAACGTCGTCGAGTTACCGTGCAGTCGCGACGCACGCCGACACTACGGTGCAATTCATCACGCGCTGGAGCAGCACGGAACCTGGCAAGGTGAGTTGGTGGAGACCCGTAAAAACGGTGAGCTCTATCCACAATGGCTGCAATTGAATGCAGTGCGCGATACGAGGGGGAATGTCAGCCATATTGTCGGCTTTTTCGCCGATCTGTCTGCACGACGCGAATCCGAAGAGCGCATGCGCTATCTGACCCATTACGATGAACTGACTGGCCTGGCGAATCGCTCCTTGTTCCGGGAACGGCTGCGCGAAGCCCATCAGCGGGTGCGTCAGGGCGGGCGTAGTCTGGCATTGCTGCACATCAATCTGGACCGCTTCAAATTACTCAATGACAGCCTGGGTCATGACGTMGCCGACCAACTGCTGCAGAAAATGTCCCGGCGCCTGGTCAACGCACTGCCAGAGGCCGACACGATCGCAAGGCTTTCCGGGGATGAGTTTGCGGTGTTGTTCGATGCCTACGGCAACCTGTCGAGCCTGGCGCGAGTGGCAACACGTTTGTTGAGCAAGCTGCGTTTGCCGGTCACCGTTGATGGTCATGAGCTGGTGGTCAGCGCGTCCATGGGCATCAGCATGTTGCCGGACAACGCACGAGAAATTACCGGTTTGGTCAGTCAGTCGAACATAGCCATGCAACACGCCAAACATTTGGGCGGAAACAACTTCCAGTTTTATACCCAAAGCCTGCAAGCCAGCACCCTTGAGCGTTTACAGCTGGAAAACCAGCTGCGCAAAGCCATTGAAGAACAGCAACTGAAAGTCTTTTACCAACCCAAACTCTGCCTCGCCACGGGCCGACTGAATGCTGCCGAAGCGCTGGTGCGTTGGGATCATCCGACCATGGGCCGGGTGCCGCCGGGAGACTTTATCGGCCTGGCCGAGGAAACCGGCCTGATCGGCCCGATCGGCGAATTCGTGTTGCGCCAGGCCTGTTGGCAAGCGTGCGAATGGCAGCGGCAGGGGCTTGATCCGATTCGAGTGTCGGTCAATCTGTCGGTGCATCAATTGCGTCAGGGCAAGCTGGTCAGCCTGGTGCGTCAGGTGCTGGAAGAAACCGGCCTGGCGCCGCACTTTCTGGAGCTGGAACTCACCGAAAGCCAATTGCTGGACAGTGTCGAGCACATCATCGCGACCTTTCAGCAGCTGCGAGATTTGGGCGTGAAGCTGGCAATTGATGATTTCGGCACCGGGTATTCGTCCCTGAGCTATCTCAAACGCATTCCGGTGGACTACGTGAAGATCGATCAAACGTTTATTCGTGGTCTGGGGGAGGGCAGCGAGGATACGGCGATTACCCGGGCGATTATTGCGATGGCCCATGGTTTGTCGCTGAAGGTGGTAGCTGAAGGAGTGGAGCGGGAGGAGCAGCTGGCGTTTTTGAAAGTCGAGCGTTGCGATGAGGTGCAGGGCTATTTGATCAGTCGTCCAGTCGAAGCCGATGAACTGGCTGCACTTTTACGTCACGACACTAACTCCTTGTAGCAGCTGCCGAAGGCTGCGGTCGCGCGGCGGAGCCGTCGTGAGTTCGATAGGTGTAGTTCCCTGAATAGATGCACGCTCAGGTTTTGCGACTGCTGCGCAGCCGAACGTCCGAACGCGGCCCGAGCCTTCGGCAGCTGCTACAAGGGCTGCTGTGCTACATGGAGCGCACGTCGCGTGAAATGGGGACATCGAGTTACGCATTGAGCAGGCAAAAAGCCAATTCTTGTAGTATAACTACAAGCTTGCTACATCCCCGGCAACTGCCAATAACAAAGAGTCCAGCCCTTTGAATCTGCTGCAACACATCGCCCAGTCACGCCACCTCTTACGCAAGTCGGAGCTCAAGGTTGCCGACCACGTGCTGCTTGACCCTGCGGCGGTGATGCACAGCTCCATGGCCGACCTGGCCCACAGCGTCGGCATCAGTGAGCCAACCATCGTGCGCTTTTGCCGCGCCATTGGTTGCTCCGGTTTTCAGGATTTGAAACTCAAGCTGGCGCAGAGCCTGGCGGCCGGTGCGAGTTTCGGCCAGTTTGCGATCCATGAAGACGATTCCGTTGCCGATTACAGCCTGAAAATTTTCGACACCACCCTGCATACCTTGATGGAAGTTCGCGAGAAGCTCGACCCGGTGGAATTGCAGCGGGCGGTCACGCTCATGTCTCAGGCCCAGCGCGTCGAGTTCTACGGCTTTGGCGCATCGGGCGCCGTGGCGGCCGATGCTCAGCACAAATTTTTCCGTTTGCTGCTGACCGCGGCGGCGTATTCCGACCCGCACATGCAGGCGATGTCGGCAGTGACGTTAAAGCCGAATGACGTGGCGATCTGTATTTCCCAATCCGGGCGCTCCAAGGATCTGCTGATCACGGCCAACCTGGTGCGTGAAAGTGGTGCGTCGTTGATTACCTTGTGTCCAAGCCAGACGCCATTGGCCGAGTTGTCGACCGTCAACCTGGCGATCGATGTGCATGAAGACACCGAAATCTACACCCCGCTGACCTCGCGTATTGCTCACCTGGTGGTGATCGACGTATTGGCAATGGGCGTGGCCATGGCGCGTGGCCCGAGCCTGGTCAACCACCTCAAGAGCGTCAAACGCAGCCTTCGCAGTTTGCGGCTGTCGCCCAAGTCGGTGAAAGCGCTGGACGACTAAAGTCGTCGTAAGGTCGTTCCGACCTTAATCGCGAGCAGGCTCGCTCCCACATTTAATCGCGTTCTCCTGTGGGAGCGAGCCTGCTCGCGAAGGCGCCCTCAAACATGACAACTTTCATCTGCCTGTAACCCACCCGCCGCCAAACCGTCATCCCTTCCGCCTATCTTGAAACTCCCGTAATCGCCTTGGGAGACTCGAAATGGCCCAGCCCTACGAAGAACGCAACAGCGCCGCCAAAACCCGTCGTCAGCAAGAAGATCAGCGCCGCATGGAATTTCGCCGCGCCATCGAAGATCGCTGTGAACGCCGTCAACTGCTGGCCCAGATCGGTGATCTCCCTGAGCTGGAGCTCAATTACTGGCACGCAATGCCGGCAGCTTCGCGTCGAAACGCTCAACCAGCGCACTGATCTGCACCCGCTCGCTGCGGATAAACGCAAGGAATGCGTGGGCCACCGGTGACAATCGCTTGGCCTTGGCCTGCACCAGGCACCAACTGCGGTACAGCGGCAGCTCTTCGACCGGCAACTCGATCAATCCGCCGGTCGCCAGCTCGAGGTTCAGGGCGTGGCGCGTCAACAGCGCTACGCCCAGTCCCGCCAACACACATTCGCGCTGAGCTTCGGCTGACGAGACCTCCTGGGTCTGGTTGAAGTGCACGCGCTTTTCCTTGAAATACTCTTCGCACGCCATTCGCGTCCCGGAACCGGGTTCGCGCAGCAGGAGGGTGTAGGGCTCAAGGTCCTGCAAGCGCAGAGGCCCCATGTGGCACAGCGGATGATCCGGTGGCGCTACCGCGACAATCGGGTTGTTGAGGAAGGGCAGGAACTCCAGCCCCATGTCCTGCGGCACCATCGACATGATCACCAGGTCATCGCGATTGTCTGACAGGCGCCGAATCACTTGCCCCCGATTGACGACGGTCAGCTGCAGGTTAACTTCGGGATGTTGGCGTTTGAATGCAGCAAACAGGTGTGGTACGAAATACTTGGCGCTGGATTCCACCGCCAGTTTCAGCTGGCCTTGCAGCGAACCCTGCATGTCCGAAAGCTGCATATCGAGGTTTTCCAGGCGCCCGAAAATATCCCGACTGGCACGTTGAAGTGCTTCGGCCGCCTCCGTCATATAGAGTTTTTTGCCGACATAATCGAACAACGGCTGGCCAACCAACTCCTCAAGTTGACGAATCTGTAGGCTGACGGCCGGTTGTGTGAGTGACATTTCGTCGGCTGCTCGGCTGTAGGATCGTAAATCACAGACTTCGTTGAAAATCTGCAATTGACGCAATGTCATACGCATCAATGACTTACGCATTTATTTCGCTCCCGTCGCAGGCTGATGCATCAACTATAAGTCTTTACTTATGCCTGACCCAATTATTATTCATTTTTGTTAATCCCTTGTGGGGGCTAGTGTGGCCCTGCGACTGAATTGAAACATTTGGTCACGCGTCGACCTGGTCTAGCAGGTCGTGGGTACCACCGGCTCAAGGGAACCTCCAAAAGTGATAAAAAAGATCCTGATCGCCAACCGTGGTGAGATTGCCGTACGAATCGTACGTGCCTGCGCCGAGATGGGCATTCGCTCGGTCGCGATCTATTCCGATGCTGACCGTCATGCACTGCATGTGAAGCGTGCGGACGAGGCCCACAGCATTGGTGCCGAGCCACTGGCCGGTTACCTGAATGCGCGAAAATTGGTGAACCTGGCCGTGGAAACCGGTTGTGATGCGTTGCATCCCGGCTACGGGTTCCTCTCGGAAAACGCTGAACTGGCCGATATCTGCGCAGAGCGCGGCATCAAATTCATTGGTCCATCGGCTGAAGTCATACGCCGCATGGGCGACAAGACTGAAGCCCGCCGCAGCATGATCAAGGCCGGCGTACCGGTCACGCCGGGTACCGAAGGCAACGTTGCGGATATCGCCGAAGCCTTGGTCGAAGGCGACCGTATTGGTTACCCGGTGATGCTCAAGGCAACCTCCGGTGGTGGTGGTCGTGGTATCCGTCGCTGCGACAGCCGCGAAGAACTCGAACAAGCTTTCCCACGCGTGATTTCGGAAGCTACCAAGGCATTCGGTTCGGCGGAAGTGTTCCTGGAAAAATGCATCGTCAATCCAAAGCACATCGAAGCACAGATTCTCGGTGACAGCTTTGGCAACGTGGTTCACCTGTTCGAGCGTGATTGCTCGATCCAGCGTCGCAACCAAAAACTGATCGAGATCGCCCCGAGCCCGCAACTGACCCCGGAACAGCGCGCCTACATCGGCGACCTGTCGGTACGTGCAGCCAAGGCCGTAGGTTACGAGAACGCCGGTACCGTGGAGTTCCTGCTCGCCGAGGGCGAGGTGTACTTCATGGAGATGAACACTCGGGTGCAGGTGGAACACACCATCACTGAAGAAATCACCGGCATCGACATCGTGCGTGAGCAGATCCGCATCGCGTCCGGCCTGCCGCTTTCGGTGAAACAGGAAGACATCCAGCACCGCGGTTTCGCGCTGCAGTTCCGGATCAACGCCGAAGACCCGAAAAACAACTTCCTGCCGAGCTTCGGCAAAATCACCCGTTATTACGCGCCCGGTGGTCCCGGCGTGCGGACCGACACGGCGATCTACACCGGTTACACCATTCCACCGTTCTACGATTCCATGTGCCTGAAACTGGTGGTGTGGGCGCTGACCTGGGAAGAAGCGATGGACCGTGGCTTGCGTGCCCTCGACGACATGCGTCTGCAAGGGGTCAAGACCACCGCCGCGTACTACCAGGAAATCCTGCGTAACCCGGAATTCCGTAGCGGCCAGTTCAACACCAGTTTCGTTGAAAGCCACCCTGAACTGACCAACTACTCGATCAAGCGCAAACCCGAAGAGCTGGCCCTGGCCATCGCCGCCGCCATCGCCGCCCACGCAGGCCTGTGAGGAATATAACAATGACCAAGAAGATTCATGTAACCGATACCATCCTGCGCGACGCCCACCAATCGCTGCTCGCCACCCGCATGCGCACCGAAGACATGCTGCCGATCTGCGACAAGCTCGACAAAGTCGGCTACTGGTCGCTGGAATGCTGGGGCGGCGCGACCTTCGACGCCTGCGTACGCTTCCTGAAAGAAGACCCGTGGGAGCGTCTGCGCCAACTGCGCGCGGCGCTGCCTAACACGCGTCTGCAAATGCTCCTGCGTGGCCAGAACCTGCTGGGCTACCGCCATTACAGCGACGACGTGGTCAAGGCCTTCGTCGCGAAGGCCGCGGTCAACGGCATCGACGTGTTCCGCATCTTCGACGCCATGAACGACGTGCGTAACCTGCGCGTTGCCATTGAAGCCGTGAAAGCGGCCGGCAAACACGCCCAGGGCACCATCGCGTACACCACCAGCCCGGTGCACACCATCGAGGCCTTCGTGAACCAGGCCAAGCAAATGGAAGCCATGGGTTGCGACTCGGTGGCGATCAAGGACATGGCTGGCCTGCTGACGCCATACGCCACTGGCGAACTGGTCAAAGCGTTGAAATCCGAGCAGTCGCTGCCGGTCTTCATCCACTCGCACGACACTGCCGGTCTGGCCGCGATGTGCCAAATGAAGGCTATCGAAAACGGTGCCGACCACATCGACACCGCGATCTCCAGCTTCGCGTGGGGCACCAGCCACCCAGGCACCGAGTCGATGGTCGCCGCCCTCAAAGGCAGTGAGTTCGACACCGGCCTGAATCTGGAATTGCTGCAAGAAATCGGTCTGTACTTCTACGCCGTGCGTAAAAAGTACCACCAGTTTGAAAGCGAGTTCACAGCGGTCGACACCCGTGTTCAAGTCAACCAGGTACCGGGCGGGATGATTTCCAACCTGGCCAACCAGTTGAAAGAGCAGGGCGCGCTGAACCGCATGAGCGAAGTGCTGGCCGAAATCCCGCGCGTTCGTGAAGACCTCGGCTTCCCGCCGCTGGTAACCCCGACCTCGCAAATCGTCGGCACCCAGGCGTTTTTCAACGTGTTGGCTGGCGAGCGCTACAAGACCATCACCAACGAAGTGAAGCTCTACCTGCAAGGCGGCTACGGCAAGGCGCCGGGCACCGTCAACGAGCAACTGCGTCGCCAGGCAATCGGCAGCGAAGAAGTGATCGACGTGCGTCCAGCCGATCTGCTGAAGCCGGAAATGACCAAACTGCGTGATGAAATTGGCGCTGTGGCCAAGTCCGAAGAAGACGTGCTGACCTATGCGATGTTCCCGGACATCGGCCGCAAATTCCTCGAAGAACGTGCTGCCGGCACCCTGACGCCTGAAGTGCTGCTGCCGATTCCTGAAGCCGGCGGCGTGGCCTCGGCCGGTGGTGAAGGCGTGCCGACCGAGTTCGTCATCGACGTCCACGGTGAAACCTACCGCGTCGACATCACCGGTGTCGGCGTCAAGGCGGAAGGCAAGCGTCACTTCTACCTGTCCATCGACGGCATGCCGGAAGAAGTGGTGTTCGAACCGCTCAACGAATTCGTCAGCGGCGGCACTAGCAAGCGCAAGCAAGCCACCGCGCCGGGTCACGTCAGCACCACCATGCCGGGCAACATCGTCGATGTGCTGGTCAAGGAAGGCGACACCGTGAAAGCAGGGCAAGCCGTGCTGATCACCGAAGCCATGAAGATGGAAACCGAAGTCCAATCGGCCATCGCCGGCAAAGTCACCGCCATCCACGTGGCCAAGGGCGACCGGGTGAATCCGGGCGAAATCCTGATCGAGATCGAAGGCTGATTTAACAGCCTCGATACAACGCTTTAAACCTCGGGGGGGCATGTGCTCCCCTTTTTTTTCGCCCGATTTTCCACTCGCCTAATGTGGGAGCAAGCCTGATCGCGAATACGATGTGATATTCAGCGGCATCATTGTCTGATACTCCGCTATCGCGAGCAGGCTCGCTCCCACAGTGTCTGCAGTGTGTCAGCCGTTGATCAGAAGCTCATCCGCCACTGACCCGTTACGCCATGGTTTCGGCTGTCGGTGCCGAATTCGCTGTTAAGGCTGACGCCCAAGGTGTGTTTGGCTGACAAACCGAGATCCAGGCCTGCATCGACCAGCAAGCTATCGCGATCCAGCGGCGCACCGGAAACGACGAAGTCTTTCCCGCCTGTTACCAGGCTTTGGCTGGTCTTGCTCTCGACGTCACCGAATGTGTGTTTCCAACCGGCACTGAATCGTGGTGTCAGTTGCATGCCGTTATCCAGGACATTGAGTTTTGCCAGTCGCAGGCCAAGTGTGCTGTTCACGTTGTTCTGGGTTTGAGCGTGGACTTTCAGCGCAGCCGCGCTTCCTTTCTCCGTATAACCGTCTCGCTGATAGCGTTGATAGCCAAGGCCGGCGAATGGTTCAATGCTGGCGTTGGCGCTGCCCAGGTTGTAGCCGACTTCCGCGAACGCCTGCTGGGTATTGGCGTCGTAAGCGCCTTCGGGGCGGTCGCTGAAACCTTTGAAGGCAACCCGGCGTTTTGTCTTTCCGTCGTGATTGCTGTACCTCGCACCAAGGCGTACTGACATGGGGCCGTCCTGGCGCAGGGCATAGGCGCCCACGTGCCAGCTGTCGAGATCGCCGTCGAGGCCGCGGCTGTCCAGTCGCGTTTCGGATTTGCCACCCAGCACACCGATGCGCCATTGCTCATCGATTCCCCAATCTGCGCCCAGTACCAGACCGTGTGTCGAGAATTTAAGAGCGTCGTTATCGCTATCCAGTGTTCCACCGTAGCCCAGCGCCTGTAGCCAGACCCTGCCGTTGTTTTCACTTCCGGCGGCTACACGCGGTGTATTTCTCTGGTTGCCAAATACGGCTGTGCTGTCGAGCTGGCGCATGGCCGAGAGCATGGCTGCGCTGATGGGGCTGTCACTGTTCAACGTCGCCTTCGCGAGGTTGGCGTTATTACCTGCCGCCAGCTGTTCAATTGCATGAGACGCCGTAACTGTGTCGCTACCGAGCAGAGCCGCGACAGCTGCGTTTGTAGGGCTGGATGGTTTTGGCGCGGTAGTTACAGGATGGGTAGCGGCGGGTGGGGTTGACGCCGTGACGGGCTCGTCGGTTACGGCTGTCGATGGTATTTCAGCTGTATTCATCGGCGCAGTGGCGGGGAGGGACGTATCGGTGCTTACCGGTGTATTCAGTGCCTCTGAAACGGTTAATGCATTGTCAGCTGGCGCCGGCGCGTGTGGTATATCCATCGGCTCTACGATGTTCTGAGCGACTTCTCGCTCGTTAATGATGGGGCGGGCCACCGCTGGTGGTTCGGGGCTGCTTACCGGTGTATGCAGTCCTTCCGAAACGGTAAACGCATTGTCAGAGGGAGTCAGCTCTGACGGTATTTCTATCGGCTCTTCGATACTTCGTGCGACTTCTCGTCCGTTATCGGTGTCTGCGACGCTCTCGAAAGGTACATCGTTTCGAGAATAGGTCAGGCCGACGGTCTTTGGCTTGTAATGGGGAGTCGCGGTCATGAATGCCAGCTCGTTGACGATTTTGCCAAACTCGCCTGTGACCTTTTTTGCCTCGATGATCGTGTATTCACTGCTTTGCGGGAGGTCCCCCGGCGCAGCGATAATTTTCAGGGTTGCGTCACCGAGGCTTGCTGTACCACTGACCCTGATGGTCTCTCCATGGCCGTCCGGAGAGACCTCGTAAGCAAGTACGCCAGTGCCGGAAAGCTTCAAGTTGCCCTTGACCATTGGCGCGCCGTGCAATTTATCGATGTTGATCTGACCCAGAACATCCAGACCGCCGACCGTACCTTTGCCTGCAAACTGACCACCGTTCGCTACCGTCACAACCCCCTTTATCTCGCCATTGTTGAAAAGTTGCCCGGCCGCAGTCGCCCTGCCTATGATTTTTCCGTTATTGATCAGAATGCCGTCATTGAACACCRCAACTTCGTCTTTGAAATCTCCTGAACTGGTTGCCGTCCAGGATCCGTGCGAAACGTACAGACTGTTGACGTTACGGGTGTTCCCCAACTGGCCGCCATCGGTACCGATGAGGTGGATAACGTTGGTTCCATTACCGCCGTCGATGCGACCTTCGAAGCTGCCACCGTTTCTGACGATGATCAGGTCATCCCGATCTTGCGGCTTCACGGAAACACCCCGGAGTGCGGGTTGAGGCGAATCAATCTCGGACGTGAATGTGCTGGCGGCGCCACTAAAGGCTTGAAGCCGGGCAAGCGGGTCTGCTGGCGTGGCTTCTGAAGGCTGGGTTACCTCAACGAGGCTCACCGGTTCCGTTTGCTCTGCCAGTTCTTGCGCATTTGTGAATTCAGTACATCCCAGCGCAAGCGCAATGGCCAATGCCAGGTTTTGTGGGCGAAATGTGTGTTGAATGGACATCGGGTTTGACCTCGTTGGAGTTGAGGTCAAACTCTAAATATTGGCCTTTGTTACGGATGTCAGGCGGTTCTGGAGGGTATGCAGGCGGTGTCAGATTGCTCCATGCAGAAAATCTTCCACTGTTGGGGCGCAGTGATTTTTAACGCTTCGAACCAACGACCTTTTCTTACAAAAAATCGAGCCGCGGCAAGTCGATGCTCAATAAAAACTCATCTGCGCCGGCCCAAAATGCTTGGCGCGAAGTGTCTGAATTATTTTGCCCTTTGAGCGACTGCGGGAGGATGCGAAGCGTCTCATGGCACTCCCCGATATTCTCGCGCCTAGCGGCTTGCCAGCGGTGACGATGAATCACCCGCAAATTGCATTGAGAAACCTGGAGCAGAGATTGAAAGAGTGGGGCCTGAAATGAGCATGACTGTTGCCGAACGCACTGTGCTTATAGAAAGCATTCAGGAAGCGCTGGCTCAAGGCACGCTTGAGATCAGCGAAGCAGTTCGCCGGTTACGAGTCGAAGTCACGGGGCTGCATCAAACCCAATTCGCAAAAATGTGCAAAATTTCGGTGCGCACGCTGGTGCATATCGAACATGGGGAAGGGAATCAAACGCTAAAGTCGCTGAA
>NZ_JBFULH010000033.1:0-23426 GCF_056400445.1 Pseudomonas sp. P5_B2
CCCAGAGTGTGTAAAAACGCACATTAGGGCCTTGTCGGCGCGAAGAGCCTACGGCCGCTCGCTGAGTGAGTCCGCTTAAGGCACCATAGTTGATCAATATCGCATCGGTGCCCTTCAGCAAGGTTCTACAGCTATCTAGATCGTCCAGAACGAACCTTTTCAGGCCGACAGCGCCTTCATCAAACCATTAGCACCCATGATTTTCATGACCCGTTTCAAATTGTAGGCGAGCACGTTCAAGCTCATCTCTGCACTTACCCCTGCCAGCTTTCGCGTCAGGAAATGCGTTGCACCCATCCATTGTTTAAGCGTCCCGAAGGGATGCTCCACCGTGCGTTTACGGATTCGCATCATCTCCGGCGCATTGCGCAGCCTGTCCTGCATTTCTTCCAGTACGGCCTCATGTTCCCAACGTCGAACCCGTCGCTCCGTGCTCGGTGTGCACTGCGACTTCAGCGCGCAGCCCTGGCATTTCGAACTCCAGTAACGGTGCAGCTTCATGCCTTTTTCAACGTAGGAATAGTGCCAGATCAGCGCTTCGCCAGCCGGGCATTTGTATTCGTTTTTTGCCGAGTCATAGATAAAGGCATCGATATTGAAACGCCCGTCTGCCTTGGCTCCAGAGGTCATTGGCTTGGGCACATAGGCGGTGATGTTGGCATCATGACAAGCCAGGATTTGTTCGCTTTTGAAGTAACCTCGGTCAGCCACTACCGACAGCGTTTCCGATGCCATCGCCTCGCGGGCCTGCTTGGCCATTGAGCTGAGTTGATCTCGGTCGGAACCGACGTTAGTCACCTCATGTGCAACGATCAAATGATGCTGAGTATCGACTGCCGTCTGCACGTTGTAACCGACGATTCCGGTGCCGCGCGTCATCATGGAACGGGCGTCTGGATCGGTCAGCGAGACCTGTTTATCCGGCGATTCGTTGAGTTGTATTTCAATCGCTTGAAGCTCCTTCATTTGCGTCTTCAGCTTGGCGATTTTCTCTTCCAGTCGCACGGCGTTGGTCTCGGCGGAATTGGGTTCTTGCCGATCGGCAGTATCGAGCGCGGCCAAGTAACGGTTGATGCTCGCCTCAATGTCCTCCATTCGCCGTTTCAGTTTCGCGCTGGTGAAGTTTCGGTCGCGATTGTTGACCGCCTTGAACTTGCTGCCGTCGATGGCGACCAGATTTTCTCCGAACAGCCCCAACTGCTGACAGAGCACAACGAACTGACGGCAGACACCTCGGATCGCTTTGCTATTGTCTTTTCGGAAGTTGGCGATGGTCTTGAAATCGGGTGTCAAACGCCCGGTCAGCCACATCAACTCGACATTGCGTTGGGCTTCTCGCTCCAAGCGTCGGCTCGACTGAATGCGGTTGAGATAGCCGTAGATGTAGATCTTCAACAGGACTGCGGGGTGGTAAGCGGGACGGCCTGTGTCAGCCGGAATAGCCCCGTCGAAACCCAAGGAAACCAGGTTGAGTTCATCGACAAAGACGTCGACTACGCGCACCGGATTGGTATCGCTGACGTAGTCGTCGAGGCTTTCGGGAAGTAAGGTGCCTTGGCCTCGATGTTCACCTTGGATAAAGCGCTTCATGGGCGATCCCTGCGATGAATTCCTCAGAAATCATAGCAAGGGTTCGCGAATGCGTTTTTACACACTCTGGGCCACCAGAACAGGTCTTTTTTGGGTTGATGGCTGAGGGTTTTCACCTGATGCGGGGTCAGCTTGTCGAGGGTGCTGTAGACCTGATCCAGTGCCGTGCGGTCCTCGGCGCGGAAGAACTTGCCGCCGGTGGTTTCGGCGATCTGTCGCAAGCCTTGCAGGTTGACCTTGGCTTCGCCGTCGGCGGTCGGGTCACCGATGCCGATGGTGTGAATCACCACGCCTTTGGCGGCAGCCATTTGTGCTGCGTGGTCAGGGGTGATGGCGCTGCTGGTGTCGTTGCCGTCGGTCAACAGGATCAGCACTTTCTCTTGTTCGTGGGCCTGGTCGAGCAGCTTCAGGCTCAGGCCAATCGCATCGCCGATGGCGGTATTGGGGCCAGCCATGCCGATGCCGGTGTCGTCGAGCAGCAGCGACAGGCTGGCATGATCCAGGGTCAACGGCGCTTGTGGGTAGGCACCGCTGCCGAACACGATCAGGCCCAGACGATCGTCCTTACGTTTGTCGATAAAGCCATGCACCACCTCTTTGACGGCGGCCAGGCGATTGATCTTCTGGCCATTGGCATCGGTGAAATCGGTGGTTTCCATGGATTGGGAAATGTCGATGGCGAGCATCAGGTCGCGCACCGGTTGCTGGCGTTCGATGGGCTTTTCGACGAACACCGGGCGCGCAACGGCCAGCAGCACCAGCGCCCAGACCAACAGGTTCAAGGCGAGCTGCCAGCGGTTATTGCGCGTGCCGGCCTGGCTCGGTGCCTGACMGACCGCGCGGCTCATGGCACCKAAAAACGGCACGCGCACGGCGCTGCGGGCTTCGCGGTAATCGGGCAGGAAGCGGTAGCCGAACCACGGCAAGGGCAACAGGAGCAACAACCACGGGTAATCAAGCTGCCACATGATGATGCTCCACCCATAGTTTGCAGGTGTTGAATAGTTGCAGGCGCTGTTCGATTGGTAACGCGAGTAGCGTGGCATCGGGGGCGTAGGCCAATTGAGCCAGTTGCTGACTAAAATCTGCCGGTAGCGTCTCTGTACTGTGCCGCACCAAAAACGCCTGCCAGTCCTCACCCCCAAGCGCACCCACATCCCCCTGTAGGAGTGAGCCTGCTCGCGATAGCGGTGTGYCAGTCGACGTCATTTTTGAATGTCCGATCGATATCGCGAGCAGGCTCACTCCTACAGGTTTTGCGTTCCAAGGGGAGGGCATGGAGAGGGCGACTCGTTTGAGCAGTTCGGGAAGTTCGCGTAATGCTGTCAGCGGATCATTGCTGTTTTGCAGTTCAGCCAGCCGCACCAGCGCTTCTCGCCGGTACCGATCCCGCCGCCATTGCCAATACCGCCGTGCGCTGATCAGCAAAACAGCGATCACCAGCAAGCCAAGCAACACCCACCACCCCCACGTCTGCGGCGTGTAACTGACTGGCGCGGGCAGGGCGATTTCCTTGAGTTGATCGATGCTCGGAATGTTCGGGTTCATCGCCGACTCCTGCCCAGTTCGGTCCGCAGTTGTTCCTGCGCATCCGTCGCGGTGCTGAACATCATCAATGGCACCTGGCTGCGGCGCAGCAGGGTGGCGACATCCTTGAGCCGGCCGCTGAGGAAGTCACCCAACGGTTGATGCACGCTGCGCTGCTCGACGGCCAGTTCCACCTGCAACTGGCCTTGAGTGATCAACAGACGGCCGTTCTTCGGCAGGTTCAGCGCTAACGGGTCATACACCTGCATGGCAATCACATCGTTGTGCGCTGCCAGCTGCCGCATCAATTGCAACGTGCGCTCACCGGCGCCGGCAAAGTCGCTGACGATGCAAATCAAGTGATCGTGCCCGGCTAGCGCCAGGCAATGCTGCAACACCTTGTCGAGCTGGTCTTCGCCTTCGGCGTCAGGGTTGGCCGCGTTGAGTTGCTGGTTTTGCTCGGCAATCCGGCTGCACAAGGCTTCGATGCGTTTGCGTTTGCGGCTGCGCAGCGGGGCGATGCTGTCGATGCGCTGATCGTTGAACACCAGGCCGCCGACACGATCACCGGCGTTGAACACCATCCACGCCGCCAGCGCGCCCAGTTCGGCAGCGATGGCCGATTTGAAACTGCGTTGCGAGCCGAAGAACATCGACATGCGCTGATCCACCAGAATCAACGCCGGGCGATCACGCTCTTCAGTGAAGGTGCGCACCACCGGTTTGCCAGTGCGTAGCGAGGCGCGCCAGTCGAGGTGACGCAGGTCATCCCCCGGCTGGTAGCGGCGCAACTCGTCGAAATTCAGCCCACGGCCACGCAATCGCGAAGCATGGTTGCCGGCGAGGATGCTGCCTTGTGGCTGCCGCGCCAGGAAACTCAAGTCGCGGGCCTTGAACTCCAACGCCATCAAGTGCGCAAGAGAGATATAGACCAGGCCGTCGGTGCTCTTCATGTTCAACCTCAGGCCGGGATCGCAACCTTGTCGAGCAGGCGATCAAGCACCTGGTCCGCGGTCACACCGTCCGCCACGGCGTCGTAGCTCAGTTGCAAGCGGTGACGCAACACCGGATGGACCACGGCGCGAACGTTGTCTGGCGAAACAAAATCCTGCCCCTGCAACCAGGCATCGGCGCGGGCGCAACGGTCCAGACCGATGCCGCCGCGAGGGCTGGCGCCGATGGCGATCCAGCGGCCCAGATCGGCGTCGTAATCGGCCGGGTGACGCGTGGCATTGATCAGGTCGATCAGGTAACGGTCAATGGCCGGGGACACGTGAATCGCGCTGACTTCGCGGCGTGCGGCGAAAATCACGTCCTGCGACAACGCGAAGCCCAGGATCGGCGCGGTCTTGGCGCCCAAGGCCTGTTCTTCGTCTCGCAGCAGGCGCAGCACCTGACTTTCGTTTTCCGCACTCGGGTAATCGAGCAGCAACTTCATCAAAAAGCGGTCCATCTGCGCTTCCGGCAGGGGATAGGTGCCTTCCTGTTCAATCGGGTTCTGCGTTGCGACCACAATGAACAGCTCCGGCAACACATGGCTGTTGCCGGCCACGGTGATTTGCCGTTCTTCCATGGCTTCCAGCAATGCGGCCTGGACCTTGGCCGGGGCGCGGTTGATTTCGTCCGCCAGGATCAGGTTGCCGAACAGCGGGCCCGGCTGGAACTGGATCTGGTTCTTGCCGTCGATCTGGTGCAAAACCTCGGCGCCGGTGATGTCCGACGGCAGCAGGTCCGGGGTGAACTGGATGCGGCTCATCTTCGCGTCCAGGTGCTTGGCCAGTGCCTTCACCGTTCGGGTCTTGGCCAGGCCCGGCAAGCTTTCCAGCAGCAGATGCCCGTTGGCCAGCAGCCCTAGCAGAATCTGCCGGATCACTTGATCCTGCCCCAGCACACTTTCGGCGATGCTGGCTTGCAGGGCGTTGAGGTCATTGAGTGCAGTCATGGCTGATCCTTGATTCAAAACATGAACGTCGGAATGACGGGGATGAACGACAAACGAAAATTCCAGCGGCTGCTGATCAGGTCGTCCGGGTGAATGGCCGAGTATTGAATCTCCCCGGAAATCCGCACGGGAATCTTGCCGAAGTTGAAGATTCGTCCGGCGCCGAGGCCAATCGGGAAGGTCACCTTGTTGCCTCCTTCGGCCTTCCAGTTGACCGTGACGTTAGGCGTCATGCCGATCCGCCATTGCTCGGGGCCGGGGATGCTGCGCTGGATGAAGTACTGAATGTTGGTCAGGCTCACGTCCTTGCGGTTGTCGTCGCCAGCGACTGACCACCAGTGTTGCGGGAACAGCGCGAGGGTCCAGTCTTCGCCCAGGTACGCCGCGACAAACGCGGGCCCGAGGGAATATTTGCCGGTGCCGAGCACGTCTTCTTCGGCGGTCGGGAACATGACGGTCGGGCCGACGCCCCAGACCATCTTGCCACCGCCCGCCAGGCGCACCGGAGCCTTGGGCGAGAACACGCCAACATAGGTCAGGTCACCGAAACCGCTGGTGCGGTCAAACGGGTCGTGGACCACGGATTCAAAATCCCCGCGGTCGCTCAAGATGTCGCTGGGGCCCATGCCGATCAAGTTTCCGGCCTTGTGGTTGACCGGGGCGCCGATGTAGCTGATCGGTATGCGGTTGATCAGGTTCCAGTCCTCGCCGATGGAAACCGGAAAGGTCGGCATGAAGCTGTACTTGGCCAACATCCGTGTGCCATTGCTGTTTGGGCCTTTGAGCGCGGTGTAGTCGACCTGGTTGAACAGCAGCACCAGATTGCCAACCGGGTTGTCCATCAGCTTGGCGATCTGCTCGGTGGACGGATCACAACCGGCCGCCACGACCTTTTTCAGGTCAATGTCGAAGTCCTGTTGCAGGCGATGGCAGGTTTCTGCATCACCCTTGGCAATAGCGGGTTGCGCGGGTGTGCTGCCGATAGTAGGCAAGTCGCCGCTGGCGAAAGTGAAGCCGCTGAACAGCACGCTGCATAAAGTGAGTTTGGAACCGGACACCATCCCTGGGCACTCCTCAGAAAAACGCTACTGTCAGGTTGACGCTGACACCATTACCTTCAGGACGGTTTTTGGTGTCGAATTCCGGCACCCAACGCGCGTTGATGCTCGCTTGGGCATC
The DNA here is from genome assembly GCF_056400445.1 of Pseudomonas sp. P5_B2. Classification (NCBI taxonomy): domain Bacteria; kingdom Pseudomonadati; phylum Pseudomonadota; class Gammaproteobacteria; order Pseudomonadales; family Pseudomonadaceae; genus Pseudomonas; species Pseudomonas sp. P5_B2. The sequence goes on from NZ_JBFULH010000033.1 coordinate 6,239, forward strand.
GTTGAACTTGCCGGCCCAGCCGATCGTAGGACCGGCCCCTACCGAGCGGCCGCGAAAGCCACTGGTCGCACCACTGCCCGAGTCATCGGTGACCTGTTGAATGTAGCCCGCCACCATGCCGGCATTCCAGCCGTTGCCGAAGCCGTGGGTCCACAGTGCATCGAGGGTGAAAATGTTGCCGTCCTGATAATCCGTGGCTTCATTCTCGGTGTAGATCTCCAGCCCGCTGGACAGGGTGAACTCGCCACCCTTGCCGTCCAGATGGGTGAAGGCCACGGTAGGTATGAAGGTGTAGGCATTCTGGCCAGCGTTGGCCAGGCGATTCTCGTTGTAGGCACCGGTTGGCACATAAATCGGCAGCGAGAACGAGAAATGGTTGACCTCGTCGACGTGGTAACCCGCTGCAATCGGCGTCACCAGCATGTCGGCAAACTGGGTCGCGGTATCATTGCTTCCCAGAGTCCTGCCACGGGGGCCGGTGACACTGGCGGTGATGTCGGTGTACTGAACCGGCACGCCGATGGCCGAGGCGTAGTTCCAGCTGCCCTTGCCCGTGTCCCAGACATGGGTGAAGTTGGCCATGGTGTACGAAACTTTAACGTCCAGCCCGGTACTGACGGCGCCGGCGATCGGCACTTGGGCTTTGCCCTTGAGGTCGCCGTCGTACCAGATGCTGGTCAGGGACATGACCCAGCCGGCTTCCGGGGGCACGATCCCGGCGTTGGAAAATACCTGCTGCCCGGTGATCGGCCGCCCGACACCGCCCTCGGCTGCGAGGGTCAACGGGCTTGCGCCGACCACACACAGCGCCAGTAAAGGACGTACTACAAAAGGCCTGGCCATGACTGACTCCGCTTACGGTTGTGTTGAATTGACCGGCGTCAGCAGCGGCATTTTCCACTCGCCGCTGGTGACTTCCGGTTTTGGCAGGTACAAGCGCAAAACCCCGTAGAACGGACCTTTCGGCGCTGGAAGCCAGTTGTTTTGCAGCTCTTTGGCCGGGGCCTTGTTCTGCACATACAGGGTCAGGCCGCCGTCAGAGTCGAGTTTGAGATCGGGCAGCATCCGCGAGTTGATCAGGTAACGATTCAACTGGTTGGCCACCAGTAATTTGCTCTTGCCGTCGTACATCGTCAGCGACCAGAACGCGTCGGCCGGGGGCAGGGCGCCCTTGTCGAAATGCAGGGTGTAATCGTGCTTTGCGGCGTCGACTGGTTGGCCGTCCTTGTCAACGAAATAGCCGATGTAATTCGCTTCTTCGGCGGAGTTGCCAAAGATCCCCATGTCGGCGCCGGCGAAACGGTAGAGGTAATTGCCTTTCAGGTGATCGCGGGTGCCGAAGAAGTCGCCGCTGATGACCTGATGAGTGTCTACCTTGTCCTTCTTGAACTGCGCGAATTCAGCTTTGGCGTCGCTGATCCCGTCCTCCAGCGCCTTGCGTTGCTCAGGTGTGAGTTCCTGCAACTGGAACGGCTTGCCGGCCTCTATGCCGATCCTGGCGAAGCGAGCGAGCAGGTCTTTTTCCGAGTCCTGTGCCGGGGCGAACGCCAGCATGAAATTCAGGTAGCGGAACAGGTCCGGGGTGTCGCTCATGGTCGGCGTCGGTTTTGGCCAGGCAATCTTCGGCGCCGCCGGCGGGGCTTTCTGCTTGTCGTAATGGCTCAGGGTTTCCACCTTGTAGCCTTTCTGGATCTGCTTGACCTTGGCCAGGTCCTTTTCATCTAACAATTGCGTGCGATACAGCGCGTAGGCAATGTTGCTTTCGCTGCGCACCAGCCGGTCTATTTCCAGCGGTTGCTGACCTTGCCAGTTTGGCCCGGCGATCATGAAGTGGCCACCGTTGTTGCCTGTGCTGCGGGTGCCCAGGTACGCAAAGTTCTGCGTGTACGCATCAATCAACTGCACCGAGTAATAACGGTGTTCTTCGATGGGCGGCAGGGTCAACACCAACGGTTCGGCGCGCAAATCCATCCAGACAAACGAGTAGGGCGTGTCGGCGTTCGGCGTGACGAACGCGGTGTCCTTGGCGGTGAACGCTTTGGCGGTGTTGCCGATCTGGTTCAGCGGCGCCTTGAAGTTCGGGCTCTTTTTATCGATGGCCTGGGTGTAGAGCGTCTTGTACATCTCCACCACCGGGAAGCCGTACAGGTAGGCCTCCTTGGCGATGCCGCGGGCTTCTTCGGGTGTGGCAGTGAAGTCAGCCCAGGCGCTGGTGCTCAGGGACAGCGCCCCACAACTGACAAACAGTGACACCAGGCTGAAACCGGCCGCGCGAATTGCACCGTGCATACAAAATCCTTATGTACCGAAAGTAACGTTGATCCCGGCGAAAACTGTGAACTGCGGCACGCCATCGCCTTTGCGTTCAACTGTCCACTGGGGCTCGATGAATGCGTTAAGAATATTGGTCCCGGATTTCCACACCTTACCGCCACCGAAACCGATCGGGATGTAATGGGTGTCGTTTTTCAGATCGAATGTCCAGATGCCCGTCGAGCGCAGATACCAGCCCTTGTCCAGGTTGTGCATGAGGAAGGGTTGCAGCGTTGCGGTTTCGACATGCGCGCGGTCGTGGTCACCCGCGAAAGAGCTTTGATATTGCACCAACGCACCGAGCAGGCCGCGGGGGGAGGCGTCGATGGCAACGGCCGCCAGGCCTGCCTGCCACTTACCGGTGCCCAATTCATCCTGTTCGGCAGTGGGCGCGGTTATTTGCGGGCCAATGCCCAGCTGCACGCCTTCGGTCTTGAGGATAAAGATGTCGAACAGGTTCAAATCGCCAATGCCGGTGCTGTAGCCGTTGTGGGGATCGGGGCGGGTGCTGATCGGCAGGGTCGCGCGCAGCAGTTGTGGCGCACCTATAAAGTCATTCGGTGCCATCGGCAAGGTACCGCGCAGCAGAGCGTCGTTGGCGTGGACGTTGGTGTCGTAAAGCTTGGGGCTGTAGTAGTCCTGAAGGTTGGCGCCAGGGGCCAGACTCAACGGATTGTTGCTTTTGTTGGCCACGTCGGCGTTATCGGCGAACGCACAAACGACAGGCGCAATCCATGCCGCCATCAGCAACAAAGCGTTTTTTTCCATTTTTACAGACATGATTCCCCGGTTCCCTGGTGGCACATTAGACAACTCGGCACTTCCGGCCGTTATACGTAGTCTCTTTCCGATTGCGTTGTATGAAAGAGTGAAGCTAACAGCTAACCATGACTTAACAAATGAGGGAATAAATTATTTCGGTTTGTGTGCAAATATCTCGATATTTATATGTACGAAAAAGTTAATTCGAATCATAGGGTTAGTTGATGAGCCTGATATTTAGTTGAAACAAGAAACCACGTGAATTCTGTGGGATCGAGCAGGCTCGTTCCCACATTAAGACAGTGTTCAGCGTTTTTTTGCCTGCGCGCGAATCCGCTCTTCCTGCTCGCGCAATTGCGGCGTGAACTCGGCACCAAAATCCTCTGCCTCGAATATCTGGCGAATTTCGATTTCAGCCTCGGTGCCCGGCATCGGGTTGGGGCATCGCTTGACCCAGTCGATTGCTTCCTGTTTCGACTTCACTTGCCATATCCAGTAACCRGCAATCAGCTCCTTGGTTTCGGCAAACGGGCCGTCGATGACCGTGCGTTTGTCCCCGGAAAAGCGCACGCGCGTGCCTTTGCTGGTGGGGTGCAGGCCTTCGCCGTCAATCATGATGCCGGCCTTGACCAGTTCTTCGTTGTAATTGCCCATGGCCGTCAGCAGTTCTTTGCCGGGCATCACGCCGGCTTCGGAATCCTGGCTGGCTTTGACAATGATCATGAATCGCATGGTGTTATCTCCGCTGGAGGTGGGGGGGTTCACTACCTGGTCGAATGGCGACGGGCCAAATCGACAACACTTCACGATTTGTATCTGGCCATAGGTCGCCGGGCCATTTCGTGGTTAACTTCGAGCTCTTCGAGATTCTTACCACAACGTTCAGAAGGACTCCGTTCATGGCTCAAGTCACTCTTAAAGGCAACCCGGTTCAAGTCAACGGCCAGTTGCCACAAGCCGGTTCCAAGGCACCAGCCTTTTCCCTGGTTGCTGGCAATCTGTCCGACGTGACCCTGGCGAACTTCGCCGGCAAGCGTAAGGTGCTGAACATCTTCCCAAGCATTGACACCCCGACCTGCGCGACTTCGGTTCGCAAGTTCAACGCCCAGGCCAACGATGTCGCCAACACCGTTGTGCTTTGCATCTCCGCTGACCTGCCGTTCGCCCAGGCACGCTTCTGCGGCGCCGAAGGCCTGGAAAACGTGCAGAACCTGTCGACCCTGCGCGGTGCCGAGTTCATCGAGAACTACGGCGTTGCCATCGCTGACGGCCCGCTCAAAGGCCTGACCGCCCGTGCGGTCGTGGTACTGGACGAAAACGATAACGTGCTGCACAGCGAACTGGTCAGCGAAATTGGCCAGGAGCCGAACTACGACGCAGCGCTCGCGGTTCTCAAGTAAGCGAGGTCCTTACAATTGCTAACGGCCTGGCCCTGTCCAGGCCGTTTTCATTTGTGCTTCAGTGTCTTAGAGAAAACTCCTGATACGTAAGCCGAAGGTAAATTGCCGGTAAAGCCGCTTTGCTTAATGCTCGCCAGTGCTTATCGTTCAGCCTCATGTAAAACAAGCCCACGCGCCCAATGGTTGATCATTCAATGCAATCCTCCGCTTCTCGTAGTCCTCGTCGCTGGCTGCTCGGCCTGCTTGTCCTGTTGGTCATCGCCGGCGTGTGCTGGAAATTCTGGCCCACCGGTGCTGCTCACACCGAAGGTGCAGGGCAAAAAGCCGTGGCCGGGAAAGCCGGCAAGGCGGGGGGGATGCGTCCGGGGTTTGGTGGCGCGACCGGCCCGGTGCCCGTGCGTGTGGCGCCTGCGGTCAAGGGTGACTTCCCGCTGTACTACAAGGCACTCGGCACTGTCACCGCGCTGAACACCATTAATGTGCGCAGTCGGGTGGGCGGTGAGCTGATCAAGATTTCGTTTGAAGAAGGGCAGATGGTCAAGGCTGGCGATCTGCTGGCTGAAATCGACCCGCGACCTTACCAGAACGCCTTGCTCCAGGCTGAGGGCACGTTGCTGCAGAATCAGGCGCAACTGAAAAACGCTCAGGTCGATGTCGAGCGTTATCGCGGGCTGTTCAAGGAAGACAGCATCGCCAAGCAAACCCTGGACACCGCCGAAGCCTTGGTCGGCCAGTACCTGGGCACCGTCAAGACCAATCAGGCGGCGGTCAATGACGCCAAGCTCAATCTCGAATTCACCAAGATCCGCGCACCGATCACCGGGCGAGTCGGCCTGCGCCAACTCGACGTCGGCAACCTGGTCGCCGCCAACGACACCACGGCATTGGCGATCATCACCCAGACCCAGCCGATCAGCGTCGCCTTTACCTTGCCCGAAAACAGCCTCGACGTGGTATTGGCCCGCTATCGCACCGGCGCCAAATTGCCTGCCGAAGCCTGGGACCGTAGCGACACCAAACTACAGGCCACCGGCGTGTTGCAGAGCCTGGACAACCAGATCGACGTCACCACCGGCACCCTGAAATTCAAGGCACGCTACGAGAACCGCGATCAAACGCTGTTCCCCAATCAATTCGTCAACGTTCACTTGCTGGCTGACACCCTCAAGGACGTGGTACTCGCGCCGTCGGCAGCCATTCAGTTCGGCACCAACGGCACCTTCGTCTATGCACTGGACGGCGACAAGAAGGTCACGATCCGTCAGTTGAAAGTCGGCGCCAGCGACGGGCTCAACACCGTGGTCACTGAAGGCCTGGCCCCCGGGGACCGTGTGGTGCTGGAAGGCACCGACCGCTTGAAGGAGGGCAGCGAAGTCGAAGTGGTCAATGACCCAAAGGACGTGCCGTCAACCCCGACCGGGCACCTGCAAGGTAAATCGGCGGCGGATGCCACGGAGCCGGCGGCGGATGCCACGGAGCCGGCGGCCGCCGAAAAGGCGAAAAAGGGCGGCGCATGAACATCTCGCGGCTGTTCATCCTTCGCCCGGTCGCCACCACCCTGAGCATGCTGGCCATTGTATTGGCCGGTTTGATCGCCTATCGGTTGCTGCCGGTGTCGGCATTGCCTCAGGTGGATTACCCGACGATTCGCGTCATGACGCTCTATCCCGGCGCCAGTCCGGATGTCATGACCAGTGCGGTTACTGCGCCACTGGAGCGTCAATTCGGGCAAATGCCCGGCCTGACCCAGATGGCCTCGACCAGTTCCGGCGGCGCGTCGGTGCTGACACTGCGCTTCAGCCTCGACATCAACATGGACGTCGCCGAGCAGCAGGTGCAAGCCGCGATCAACGCTGCGACGAATTTGCTGCCCAAGGACCTGCCGGCACCGCCGGTGTACAACAAGGTCAACCCGGCGGACACCCCTGTGCTGACCTTGGCGATTACTTCGAAAACCATGCTGTTGCCCAAGCTCAATGACCTGGTCGACACGCGCATGGCGCAGAAAATCGCCCAGATCAGCGGCGTCGGCATGGTCAGCATTGCCGGTGGCCAGCGCCAGGCGGTGCGGATCAAGGTCAATCCCGAGGCGCTGGCGGCCAACGGCCTGAACCTGTCGGATGTGCGCACGCTGATCGGCGCCTCCAACGTCAACCAGCCCAAAGGCAACTTCGACGGCCCGACCCGGGTGTCGATGCTCGACGCAAACGATCAACTGACCTCGCCCAAGGACTACGCCAACCTGATCCTGGCCTACGCCAACGGGGCGCCGTTGCGGCTCAAGGATGTCGCGGAAATCGTCGACGGTGCCGAGAACGAACGTCTGGCCGCATGGGCCAACGAAAACCAGGCGGTGCTGCTGAACATTCAGCGTCAGCCGGGGGCCAACGTCATTGAAGTGGTCGACCGGATCAAGGCGTTGCTGCCGAGCATCACCGACAACTTGCCGGCCGGCCTCGACGTCACGGTACTCACCGACCGCACCCAGACCATTCGTGCCTCGGTCAAGGATGTGCAGCATGAATTGCTGATCGCCATCGCATTGGTGGTGATGGTTACGTTCCTGTTTTTGCGCCGCGCCAGCGCCACGATCATTCCATCGATTGCGGTGCCGTTGTCGTTGATCGGCACCTTCGGCGTGATGTACCTCGCCGGCTTCTCGGTGAATAACCTGACCCTTATGGCCCTGACCATCGCCACCGGTTTTGTGGTGGACGATGCGATCGTGATGCTGGAGAACATTTCCCGGTTTATCGAAGAGGGCGACAGCCCCCTGAATGCTGCGCTAAAGGGCGCCAAGCAGATCGGTTTCACTCTGATTTCCCTGACCCTGTCGCTGATAGCAGTATTGATTCCGCTGCTGTTCATGGCTGACGTAGTCGGGCGACTGTTCCGTGAGTTCGCGATTACGCTGGCGGTTGCGATTCTGATTTCGCTGGTAGTCTCCCTGACCCTGACGCCGATGATGTGCGCGCGTTTGCTCAAGCGTGAACCCAAGGAAGAAGAGCAGGGCCGTTTCTACCGCGCCAGCGGCGCAGCGATTGACTGGATGATCGCCGCCTACGGACGCAAATTGCAGTGGGTGCTCAAGCACCAGCCGCTGACGTTGCTGGTGGCGATCGGCACGTTGGTGTTGACGGTGGTTCTGTACATGGCGGTGCCCAAGGGCTTCTTTCCGGTGCAGGACACCGGGGTGATCCAGGGCATTTCCGAGGCACCGCAGTCAATTTCCTTCGCGGCGATGAGCGAGCGTCAGCAAGAGCTGGCCAAGGTGATCCTCGCCGACCCGGCGGTGGAAAGTCTGTCGTCCTACATTGGCGTGGACGGTGACAACTCGACGCTGAACAGCGGTCGTCTGTTGATCAACCTCAAGTCCCACAGCAACCGCGACCTGAGTGCCACCGAAGTCATTGCCCGCCTGCAACCGGAGCTGGACAAGCTGGTCGGCATCCGCCTGTTCATGCAACCCGTGCAGGACCTGACCATCGAAGACCGTGTCAGCCGCACGCAATACCAGTTCAGCATGTCGTCGCCCGACGCGGAACTGCTGAGCCTGTGGAGCAACCGTCTGGTCGAAGCGCTGACCCAGCGGCCCGAACTGACCGATGTTGCCAGCGATTTGCAGGACAAGGGTCTGCAGGTCTATCTGGTGATCGACCGCGATGCCGCTTCGCGGGTCGGGGTGTCGGTGGCAAACATCACCGATGCGCTTTACGACGCCTTTGGTCAACGGCAGATTTCCACCATTTACACCCAGGCCAGCCAGTACCGCGTGGTCCTGCAATCGCAGTCCGGTGAGAAGATCGGCCCGGACGCACTGAATCAGATACACGTGAAAACCACCGACGGCGGGCAGGTACGCCTGTCGAGCCTGGCACACATCGAGGAGCGTCAGGCGCAACTGGCAATCACCCACATCGGCCAGTTTCCGGCGGTGATGATGTCGTTCAACCTGGCACCGGGTGTGGCGCTGGGGCATGCGGTCGAGATCATCGACCAGGTGCAGAAAGACATCGGCATGCCGTTGGGAGTGCAGACACAGTTCCAGGGCGCGGCGGAAGCTTTCCAGGCCTCGCTGTCGAGCACGTTGCTGCTGATTCTGGCTGCAGTGGTGACCATGTACATCGTGCTCGGCGTGCTGTACGAGAGTTACATCCACCCGATCACCATCCTCTCGACCTTGCCCTCGGCGGCGGTCGGTGCGTTGCTGGCGTTGATCCTGAGCGGCAATGACCTGGGCATGATCGCGATCATCGGCATCATTTTGCTGATCGGTATCGTGAAAAAGAACGCGATCATGATGATCGACTTCGCCCTCGACGCTGAACGCAATCAGGGCATGGACCCGGAAACGGCGATCTATCAGGCGGCCCTGCTGCGCTTCCGGCCGATCCTGATGACCACCCTGGCTGCGTTGTTCGGTGCCGTGCCGCTGATGCTGGCCACCGGTTCCGGCGCGGAGTTGCGTCAACCGCTGGGGCTGGTGATGGTTGGTGGTTTGCTCCTGAGTCAGGTGCTGACCTTGTTCACCACACCCGTCATCTACCTGTACTTCGACCGCCTCGGTCGGCGCTGGGGCCACAAGTCTGAAGCCGTGGAAGCGGTAGAGCAGCCATGAATCTCTCCGGACCTTTCATCAAGCGCCCGGTCGCGACGATGTTGCTGAGCTTGGCGATTATGCTGCTGGGCGGTGTGAGCTTTGGCCTGTTACCAGTGTCGCCGCTGCCACAGATGGATTTCCCGGTGATCGTGGTGCAAGCCAGCCTGCCCGGTGCGAGCCCGGAAGTCATGGCCTCGACCGTGGCCACGCCGCTGGAGCGATCCTTCGGCACCATCGCCGGGGTCAATACCATGAGCAGTCGCTCTAGCCAGGGTTCGACCCGGGTGATCCTGCAATTTGACCTCGACCGCGACATCAACGGCGCCGCCCGGGAAGTGCAAGCCGCGATCAACGCCTCGCGCAACCTGTTGCCAAGCGGTATGCGCAGCATGCCGACCTACAAAAAGGTCAACCCGTCCCAGGCGCCGATCATGGTGCTGTCGCTGACCTCGGACGTGCTCGAAAAAGGTCAGCTCTACGATCTGGCCTCGACGATCCTGTCCCAGAGCCTGTCGCAAGTGCAGGGTGTGGGCGAAGTGCAGATCGGCGGCAGTTCGTTGCCGGCGGTGCGTATCGAGCTTGAGCCGCAAGCCCTCAATCAATACGGCGTGGCCCTGGACGATGTGCGCAACACCATCGCCAATGCCAACGTGCGCCGGCCCAAGGGCTCGGTCGAAGACGGCGAACGGTTGTGGCAGGTCCAGGCCAACGATCAACTGGAAAAGGCCAAGGATTATGAGTCGCTGATCATCCACTACAACGGCGGTGCCGCCCTGCGCCTCAAGGACGTGGCCAAAGTCAGCGACGGCGTCGAGGACCGCTACAACAGCGGTTTCTTCAACGACGACTCGGCGGTGTTGCTGGTAATCAACCGGGCAGCCGGCGCCAACATCATCGAGACGGTCAATGAAATCAAGGCACAGCTGCCAGCGTTGCAGGCGGTGCTGCCGGCCAGCGTCAAGCTGAACCTGGCGATGGACCGCTCACCAGTGATCAAGGCGACCTTGCACGAAGCGGAAATGACCCTGCTGATCGCCGTGACCCTGGTGATTCTGGTGGTGTTCCTGTTCCTCGGTAACTTCCGTGCCTCACTGATTCCGACGCTGGCGGTGCCGGTGTCGCTGGTGGGCACCTTTGCAGTGATGTACCTCTACGGGTTTTCGCTGAACAACCTGTCGCTGATGGCGCTGATCCTTGCCACCGGGCTGGTGGTCGACGACGCCATCGTGGTGCTGGAGAACATCACCCGTCACATCGACGAAGGTGTGCCGCCGATGAAAGCCGCGTACCTCGGTGCGCAGGAAGTCGGCTTTACCTTGCTGTCGATGAACGTCTCGCTGGTGGCGGTGTTCCTGTCGATCCTGTTCATGGGCGGGATCATCGAAAGCCTGTTTCGCGAGTTTTCCATCACCCTGGCCGCGTCCATCGTGGTCTCGCTGGTGGTCTCGCTGACCCTGACGCCGATGCTCTGCGCTCGTTGGCTGAAGCCGCACACGCCGGGACAGGAAAACCGTTTACAGCGCTGGAGTCGCCGCGCCAACGACTGGATGGTCGGCAAATACGCGACCAGCCTCGACTGGGTCTTGCGCCACCGTCGTCTGACCTTGCTCAGTCTGTTCGTGACGATTGGCGTGAACATTGCGCTGTATGTAGTTGTTCCTAAAACTTTTTTACCGCAGCAAGATACTGGTCAACTGATTGGTTTCGTGCGCGGCGATGACGGTCTGTCGTTCAAGGTGATGCAGCCGAAAATGGAAATCTTCCGCCGTGCCGCACTCAAGGACGATGCGGTGGAGAGCGTCGCGGGGTTTATTGGTGGCACTAACGGCACCAATAACGCCTTCATGCTGGTGCGCCTCAAGCCGATCAAGGAACGCAATATTTCTGCGCAGAAAGTCATCGAGCGTCTGCGCAAGGAAATGCCCAAGGTTCCCGGCGCACAGCTGATGCTGATGGCAGACCAGGACCTGCAATTTGGCGGCGGCCGCGAACAGACCTCGTCGCAGTATTCCTACATCCTGCAAAGCGGTGATCTGGGGGCGTTGCGTGAGTGGTACCCGAAGGTAGTCACCGCGCTCAAGGCGTTGCCGGAGTTGACTGCGGTTGACGCCCGGGAAGGTCGGGGTGCGCAGCAGGTGACGCTGATTGTCGATCGCGATCAGGCCAAGCGCTTGGGTGTGGACATGGACATGGTCACCTCGGTGTTGAATAACGCCTACAGCCAGCGGCAGATTTCGACGATTTACGACAGCCTCAACCAGTATCAAGTGGTGATGGAAGTCGACCCGAAATACGCCCAGGACCCGATTACGCTCAAGCAAGTGCAAGTGATCACCGCCGACGGCGCGCGGATTCCGTTGTCGACCATCGCCCATTACGAAGCCAGCCTGGAAAACGATCGGGTCAGCCACGAAGGCCAGTTTGCCTCCGAAAGCCTGTCGTTTGACATGGCCGAAGGCGTGACGGTGGAGCAGGGGACAGCGGCCATCGAACGGGCGATTGCCAAACTCGGTTTGCCCGAAGAGGTGATCGCGAAGATGGCCGGCACCGCCGATGCGTTCGCCGCGATGCAAAAGAGCCAGCCGTGGATGATTCTTGGCGCGCTGCTGGCGGTCTATCTGGTGTTGGGTGTGCTGTATGAAAGCTACATCCATCCGCTGACCATCTTGTCGACGTTGCCGTCGGCCGGGGTCGGCGCGTTGCTGTCGATCTATGTGCTGGGCGGCGAGTTCAGCCTGATTTCGTTGCTGGGCCTGTTTTTGCTGATCGGCGTGGTGAAGAAAAACGCCATTCTGATGATCGACCTCGCGCTGCAACTCGAACGCCATCAAGGCCTGGCGCCGCTGGAGTCGATTCGCAGTGCCTGTTTGCAACGCCTGCGCCCCATTCTGATGACCACCCTGGCGGCGATCCTCGGTGCCTTGCCCTTGCTGCTGAGCCGTGCAGAAGGTGCGGAAATGCGCCAGCCACTGGGCCTGACCATCATCGGCGGGCTGATCTTCAGCCAGGTGTTGACCCTTTACACCACCCCGGTGGTTTACCTCTATCTCGACAAACTGCGCCATCGCTTCAATAAATGGCGTGGTGTGCGTTCCGATGCTGCTTTGGAAACTCCGTTATGACTGACCGCTCGCTAATCCAACTGGCCACTCCGCTGGCCGCTGCCCGAGGCTCGCGCCTGCTGAGCCTGGCGCTGTGCGTGGCGATGCTCAGCGCTTGCGCTGTCGGCCCGGACTATCAGCGCCCGCAAGCGGCTGCGCCGGTGCAATACAAGGAAGCAGCAGGCTGGCGTCAGGCCAGCCCGAGTGATTCCCTGGCGCGCGGTGCCTGGTGGGAGTTGTATGGCGATCAGCAACTCAATGCCCTGATCGACCAACTCAACCAGTCCAACCAGACCGTTGCCCAGTCCGAGGCGCAATACCGTCAGGCCCAGGCATTGGTGCGCAGTGCGCGCGGGGCGTTTTTTCCGACGGTGGACTTGACCGTCGGCAAAAACCGTTCAAGCCAGGGCACCGGCAGCAGCAACTCAAGCCTGACCAGTTCCTCCAGCGGTATTCGTGACACCTATACCGCTGAGGCCGGTGTCAGCTGGGAAGCGGATGTGTGGGGCAAATTGCGCCGAGGGCTGGAAGCCGATACCGCCAATGCCCAGGCAAGCTTTGCCGACCTGGCCGCGATGCGCCTCAGTCAACAGTCCGAGCTGGTGCAGAACTACCTGCAATTGCGCGTCATCGACGGACAGAAACGCTTGCTGGAAGCGACGGTCGTGGCCTATCAGCGCTCGCTGACCATGACCGAAAACCAATACCGCGCCGGTGTTTCCGGGCGGGACGCGGTGGCACAAGCGCAGACTCAACTTAAAAGCACCCAGGCGGACATGGTTGACCTGATCTGGCAGCGTGCCCAGTTCGAGAACGCCATCGCCGTCTTGATCGGGCTGCCTCCAGCCGAGTTCAGCCTGGCGGAAACCAACACCATCCCGACCTTGCCCGAAGTGCCAGTGGGTCTGCCTTCGCAATTGCTGGAGCGTCGTCCAGACATCGCTTCCGCCGAGCGCTCGGTGATAGCGGCCAACGCCAACATCGGCGTGGCCAAGGCCGCCTATTACCCGGACTTCACCTTGAGCTTGAACGGCGGATATAGCAGCAGCAGCTCTACCAACTGGATCAGCGTGCCCAACCGCTTCTGGTCGGTCGGGCCACAAATGGCCATGACCTTGTTTGATGGCGGCCAGCGTTCGGCAGAAGTCGATCGCAGCGAAGCGGCTTACGACGAGACGGTGGCCAAGTACCGCCAGACCGTGCTCGACGGTTTCCGCGAAGTGGAAAACTACCTGGTGCAGCTCAAAGTGTTGAAAGATGAAGCTGGCGTGCGCCAGGAAGCATTGGACGCAGCACGTATCTCATTGCGTCTGACTCAAAACCAGTACAAGGCAGGTTTGATTGCGTATCTGGACGTGGTGGTGGTCCAGGCCACGGCGTTGAGTAACGAGCGCAGCGTGCTGGATCTTCAGCAGAGCCGGTTGATTGCCAGTGTGCAATTGATCGCCGCGCTGGGCGGCGGGTGGGACGGAGCCCTGTAGCAGCTGACGAGCAACGCGAGGCTGCGTTCGGCCCGGTCCGCGCTCGGGCGAAGCTGTCGTGAAATCAGGCAACGCGGTGTTTCAGGAATACCGCGTGCTGAGGATTTACGACAGCTTCGCTGCCGAACGCAGAGCGGCTACGGGGAAATGTGCGGGGTGCAGGGCATCAAACAAGCGTTTCATCGGCTTGATGGCGTTTTGGTTATTTTGTCAGTGCGTTCTTTTGCGCAATCAGTACAATCGCCCGCATTTGCCCGCTGAGTAAGGACGCAGTACGGCGGGCGCTCGTGAGAAGTCTCATGTTGATCGGTAGCTATTCACCCACCCTGGTTATCATTTCACTCTGTGTCGCGATTCTCGCCTCCTATACCGCGCTCGACCTGACCGGGCGCATTGCCACGGCCAAAGGTCGGGCGGTGCACTTGTGGACGGCGGGCGGTGGCTTTGCCATGGGCATTGGCGTGTGGTCGATGCATTTCATCGGCATGCTCGCGTTCAAACTGCCGCTTGACCTGGGTTACGACCTCACCATCACGTTGTTGTCGCTGTTGATCGAATTCTCTCCTGCGGTTTTGCGCTGTGGCTGGTCAGCCAGCCACGGTTGCCGGCCTGGCAATTGGCGTTTGGCGCGCTGGTGATGGGCGCCGGAATCAGTGCGATGCACTACACCGGCATGGCTGCCCTGCGCATGCAGCCGGGCATCGATTACGACCCGACGCTGTTCGGCACCTCGCTGCTGATCGCGGTAGGCGCATCGGGCGCGGCACTCTGGATTGCCTTCCGCCTGCGACAGCACTCGCCGCATGTCACCCTGTTCCGGTGTGGTGCAGCAGTGATCATGGGCATCGCCATCGTCGGCATGCATTACACCGGCATGGCGGCTGCGCGCTTCGCGGACGGCAGTTTCTGTGGGGCGGCGATCAGCGGCTTGAACGGTAAAGGCCTGGACAATCTCGTGCTGATTACCACGCTGGCGGTGCTGAGCATCGCCTTGCTGACGTCGGTGCTCGATGCGCGTCTGGAAGCACGCACCGCTGACCTCGCGCGCTCGCTGACCGAGGCTAACCGTGAACTGACTCAACTGGCCTTGCACGACCCCATGACCGGGCTGCCCAATCGCATTTTGCTGGCTGATCGCATCGAACAGGCAATGTCCAAGGTGCAGGAGCAGGGCGGCTGTTTTGCGCTGATGTTCATCGATCTGGACGGTTTCAAACCGGTCAATGACGCCTTTGGCCACCACATGGGCGATCAGTTGTTGCGTGAAGTCGCGGTGCGCCTGCGTGAAGATTTACGCAGTCAGGACACGTTGGCGCGCATCGGTGGCGATGAATTTGTCCTGTTGGTGCGGCTCGCCCAGCCGGATGACGCGCTGAGCCTGGCGGCGCGTCAGGTCGGGCTGATCGCCCGCTCGTTCCGGGTGGCTGAACATGACCTGCAGATTTCCGCCAGCGTCGGTATCTCGCTGTATCCGGGCAATGGCCAGACCGCCCAAGACTTGCTGATGAACGCCGATGCGGCGATGTACCACGCCAAGGGTTCCGGGAAAAACGGCTACAGCTTCTTCGACGCCTCGATGAACAGCAACGCGCGCAAGCAGCTGCAATTGCTGCAAGACCTGCGCAATGCGCTCGATCAGGACCAGTTCAGCCTCTATTACCAGCCCAAGTTCGATGCGAATAATGGTCGGCCGGTGGGCGCGGAAGCGCTGCTGCGTTGGGAGCACCCGACGCGGGGCATGATGTTGCCGGACACGTTTATCGACATCGCGGAAAAGACCGGGCTGATCATTCCTATCGGCGAGTGGGTGCTCAACGAAGCCTGCCGGCAGATGCGCGAATGGTATGTGCAGGGCTACACCGATTGGCGGATCGCGGTGAACCTTTCGGCGCTGCAGTTCTGCCATGCTGGCCTGGTTCAAAGCGTGGCCAAGGCCTTGAGCACCCATCAGCTCCCGGCCAATAGCCTGACCCTGGAAATCACCGAAACCACCGCCATGAGCGACGCCGATGCGAGCATGATGGTGCTGCAGGAACTCTCGGCCATGGGCGTCGACCTGTCCATTGATGACTTCGGGACGGGCTATTCGAGCTTGATGTACCTCAAGCGCCTGCCGGCCAATGAGCTGAAGATCGACCGGGGATTCGTCCGTGACCTGGAGCACGACAGTGATGACGCCGCCATTGTCTCGGCGATCGTCGCACTTGGTCAGGCGCTGGGCTTGCGAATCGTCGCCGAAGGTGTCGAAACCGGCGTGCAGCAGGACTTCCTGACCAAACTGGGGTGTGATTCATTGCAGGGTTATCTGCTGGGGCACCCACTGCCGGCCGCGCGCTTCATGGCGGACATACACCGCGCAGAACAATTGGCGACAGCCTGAAAACCCCGCCGGACTGTGTAGCAGCTGCCGAGCAACGCGAGGCTGCGTTCGGCTGCGAAGCAGTCGTAAACCCTGCACACGCGGTATTTTTAACGCTGCGCCTTCTGATGTCACGACTGCTTTGCAGCCGAACGCAGCCTCGCGCTGCTCGACAGCTGCTACCAGCGAACGCAGCCTCGCTCCGCTCGACAGCTGCTACCAGCGAACGCAGCCTCGCGCTGCTCGACAGCTGCTACCAGCGGACGGTGGTGTGGGGGTGTCGGCTGTATCAATTGATGTGTGTCCATGCAAAAGCCGGTAATGGCAGTTATTCTTGACCCAGACAGCTTACGCTTGGAATGGGGAGTGCTCGCATGGACAAAGTCATCGTCATCACCGGTGGCGGCCGCGGTATTGGTGCCGCCACCGCCCTGTTGGCTGCCGAACGGGGTTATCGGATCTGTATCAACTACCAGTCTGACGAGTCCGCCGCACAAAGCGTGCTGGAGCAAGTTCGCGCAATGGGCGCTCAAGCCATTGCGGTGCGCGCCGATGTCAGCATCGAAGATGAAGTGATCGCGCTGTTCCATCGCGTGGACACCGAGTTGGGGCGGGTCACTGCGCTGGTTAATAACGCCGGCACCGTCGGGCACAAGTCCCGGGTCGATGAAATGTCCGAATTCCGCATTCTGAAAATTCTCAAGACCAACGTCCTGGCGCCGATTCTGTGTGCCAAGCACGCGATCCTGCGCATGTCGCCCAAACACGGCGGGCAGGGTGGCAGCATCGTTAACGTGTCGTCGGTGGCCTCGCGTTTGGGCTCGCCCAACGAGTACGTGGATTACGCCGCGTCAAAAGGTGCGCTGGACAGCTTCACCATTGGCCTGTCCAAGGAAGTGGCGGGTGAGGGCATTCGAGTCAATGCCGTGCGGCCGGGGTTTATCTTCACCGACTTCCATGCGCTGAGCGGGGATCCGAATCGGGTCAGCAAGCTTGAGTCGGCGATCCCGATGGCACGMGGTGGACGGCCGGATGAAGTGGCGGAGGCGATTGTGTGGTTGCTCTCTGACAAGGCTTCTTATGCGACAGGGACTTTCGTTGATCTGGGTGGTGGCCGTTAATCCTCGGATTTGTACCGCCTCTACTGGCCTCTTCGCGAGCAAGCCCGCTCC
>NZ_JBFULH010000034.1:0-22703 GCF_056400445.1 Pseudomonas sp. P5_B2
GTCCGCGTTCAGCGTTGCTCCTCCAGCCACTTGCCTGCAACCACCAGCCCCCCAGCCTGGATGATGGAACCCAGCGAGCCGAACTATACCCGCAGGATGCAGCGGCTCTTGCAACCATCACCGCAGACGCCGATCGTTGCGCCGGGAAGCTGAGCGGGCTGCAAGGTTACGTTTGTGCAATCAAACCGGATGCACCTGGTTGTGGATGATTGGTCGACCGTACAGCTCGATGACATCGGATCAATGTGCTCGATATCGACTATGCCCACGGGTGTTTTTTCATCACCCGGCTCCAGCACTACAGTGGCGACATCTTCTTCCCACGCTCTGGAGCAACATCATGAAAAGCCTCATCGGTCTTGGTTTCGCCCTGTCGGTTCTTGGCGCTACGTCCGCCATCGCTGCACCGCACGCCACTTCCCAGGTTGTCGCTGCCGTAAAAGTCAGCCAACCGGCCACACTGAACGTCAACACCGTCGATAGCGATCACAAAGACAATCAGCCGAGCACACTTTACGTTGCGGAAAACCGCCCTGAGTTCGGCTCGAAGTATCAGCGTTATTGATTAGCCGCTTTTGCGCCGCTTGAACAAAACCCCGGGTAGATCCGATCTACCCGGGGTTTTTCTATGATAGAAGAAACCTGTAGGAGCCGAGCTTGCTCGCGATGGCGTCATGCCAGTCATCCTCAATGGTGAATGTCATGACGCCATCGCGAGCAAGCTCCGCTCCTACGAAGACATTTATATCACGCGGTCGGACGCAGCCTCGCGGGCTCGACAGCTGCTACCACCAGTCGTGTTGCGAGGGCTTTGGCTTGTAGTGCCACGTCGGTGACGGCAGTGCTTTCCCACCACATGCCGCGCAGTGGTGGACCCATGGCGAACAGGCGTCGGCCAGTCTGCCCCTCGGCGTCCAGTACGGCACCGTCGACAGCCGCAGCAATCCCCAATGCCAAAGGACCCGGGCGGATCAATCCGCACGCCAGCAATTGCTGTGGCAGCGGTCGAGCGACCCGACGCCAGTCATACTCGATGCCGCTAGAGTTGATCAACGCCGCGCCACGAACCACACAGGTGTCGGCCTCGCCACGGCGGCGAATGCGGATGCTGATTCCGTCCCGGGACACGGGTTCAAGACCTTTGAACGACGCCGCTTGAATCCGCAAGCGCCCTTCCTTTTGCAAGCGCTCCACCAGGGCGGCACTCAAGGGTGGCGAGCGATGGTGATGACTTTCCCACCACGGCCGGACATGCCGCACAAACTGCCGACGCTGCCGGTCTGTCGCCTGAATCCACAAACGCCCAATGTGCGCACGCACGGTGTCGAGCGGTGCTTGCCAGTCGATACCTTGGGCGATGGCGTCACGGCAATGCCGACGCAGTTCGCGCACCAACTGGCGGGGGGTTCGAATGCTGAGATCGTCGGCTAGAAAATCCACCCAGGCCGGTGGTTGCCGACGCACATGCGGCAGCAAGCCGTGGCGGGAGAACACTTCGATCGGCCCACGATGCCCGGCCTGTTCCAGCGACACCACGGCATCGACCATGGTCAGGCCGGAGCCGATGATCAGCACCGTCGACTGCGGATCGAGCTGGCGCATGGCGGCGACATCCCACGGATCCAGCGCTGCGGCGTTCAACCCGCTGGACTCTTTCTGTGGCGTGCGCGCCGCAGGAAACATCCCGGTCGCCAGCACCGCGTAAGCGCCTTGCAAGCGTTGCCCGTTGCTCAAAATCAGCCGTACCGAATCGTCATCCGCTTGCAGATCTATCACTTCGGCCTGCACATGCTCGACCGTGGAGCCATTCAGCGCCCCGACGGCTTGCGCTTGCGCCAAACGTTGCTGCACGTACACGCCGAACAGGCCCCGTGGCGGAAACAACTCGCTGATCGGCACCAGTTGTTCGACCGATTCAGGCCAACCACCCGCGGCGATGTGCTCGGTCAGCCATTGCGTCAGGTCATCGGCATTATCCGGGTCAACGCTCATCCGCGCAGCGTTGCCATTCAGCGTATGGCCCAACTCGACCGCGCTGTAGGCTTCGCCCCGACCCAGCTCCGCACGAGGTTCGATCACCAGCACCGAACGACGGCCCGGCAAACGTAATAACTGCGCCGCCAGCATCGCGCCGCTGAGGCCGCCGCCGATGATCAGAATGTCGGCGTGACGGATGGCGTCGGTCGCCAGTCCGTTTGGGGTTTCRCTCATGCCTTGCTCACTGGTCAATGTTTACCGGAATGGAACGATGTGCGTGCAACCTTAGTGTTTTGCACTCCAGCGCACAAACCTACCTTGGTAGGAGTGAACCTGCTTGCGAGGCTGTGTGTCAGTCGTCATTAGCGCTGGCTGGGCTGACGCCTTCGCGGCAAGCCCGCTCCCACAGTTGACCGAGGGGCCTGACCGAAACGCGATCAAAATGTGGGGGCGGGCTTGCCCGCGATGGCGCCCAGGCAAACACCACTTTCTTCTCCTGATGCCGCAATGCCGACAGATCCGGTCAGGCCAAAGCCCAAATGCTCGGTTACCCGTGCCATCGGCGGAATCAGTTGCAGCGGATCGTTGACCGGCACTTGCGCGGCCTGACGGATCGCCGCTTCACTGTTGCCGTTGTAGACGTCATAGATTCCCAGCACATCAGCAATGAAGAATCCGTCGAACTTGCCGCGTTCAAGGATTTTCGCCAGCTCGGTCCAGTATTCGAGGTCTTTGTATTGCCACGACCGATAACGCGAGTGCGCCCATAATCCCGGCGATTGATGGCCGACACGATTCATGTCGAACGCGTTGAGGCGAATCTCGCGGGAGGTACGTGGGGCTTGGGCTGGGGTTGTCATGGGCGACTCCGGGATTCTGGTGATTGYTTCGGAGGCTTTTGCAGGAGTCGTGCCCGAATACGTTTTCTTTACATTTCAATTAGTTGAAATGTATTTCTATAAAAACTTAGAACTTTAGAAGGGCATAGTGTTTATCCACTGTTGACCAGCAAACAGTTAGATCACTACATTCCGCACAAACCGCGCCGCCACCAGCCCATCGTTGCGATAGCAATGCGGCTGGTTGCTGGCGAACATGAAGAACTCCCCGGCAGCAATGTGCTGCGGCGTGTCGCCCAACATCAGGGTCAGGCAGCCTTCGAACACGTAGATCTGCTCACTCCAGCCTTCGGCATCCGGTTGCGACGGGTAAATTTCCCCCGGCTGCAGGCACCATTCCCAYTGTTCCACTTCGCGAGTGGCGGTGGCCTTTGACAGTAAAACTGCTTTGCTGCCGGGAATTATTCCGGCCCAGGCCACTTCATTGATGCGGCTCGGATCGCGGGCGTCCGGGGCCTGAATCAAATCGCTGAACGCCACGTCCAGCGCTTGGGCAACGCGGTCAAGGGTGGTCAGGCTGACGTTATTCTCGCCGGCCTCGATGGCCACCAGCATCCGGCGGCTGAC
Source organism: Pseudomonas sp. P5_B2 (assembly GCF_056400445.1). NCBI lineage: Bacteria > Pseudomonadati > Pseudomonadota > Gammaproteobacteria > Pseudomonadales > Pseudomonadaceae > Pseudomonas > Pseudomonas sp. P5_B2. The sequence continues at coordinate 3,444 of NZ_JBFULH010000034.1, forward strand.
CCCGGACTTTTCAGCCAGCACGGCCTGGCTCATGTCGGCCGCATGGCGTAATCGCCGAACGTTCTGGCTGACGTGCTGGAGGACCGAAGCCCGTTGCGGAGAATCTTTGTGCACTATATTGCTCACTCGAGGGGGTTGGGCAGTATAYTGCGCAACATTCGGCGCATTGTGCGTCCCCCCTAGGTAGTGTGCAAGTTCATGACGTCGGCGAACTCTTCCCCCCGTTTCTCACGGTTCAGCAAAGCCGAGTGCGTGCTGGTCCTGATCACCATGGTCTGGGGCGGCACCTTTTTGTTGGTGCAGCATGCGATGACCGTTAGCGGCCCGATGTTTTTCGTCGGTCTGCGCTTCGCCGCAGCTGCGATCCTGGTTGCGCTGTTCTCTTGGCGCCACCTGCGGGAACTGACTCTGTTCGAACTCAAGGCCGGGGCCTTTATCGGTGTGGCGATCATGCTCGGTTATGGCTTGCAGACCGTGGGTTTGCAGAGCATCCCCAGCAGTCAATCGGCGTTTATCACGGCGCTGTACGTACCCTTTGTGCCGTTGCTGCAATGGCTGGTGCTGGGACGGCGCCCAGGGTTGATGCCGAGCATAGGGATCATGCTGGCGTTTACCGGGTTGATGTTGCTTTCAGGGCCTTCCGGTGCTTCGTTCAATTTCAGCCCCGGTGAAATCGCCACGCTGATCAGTGCCATCGCGATCGCCGCAGAGATCATTCTGATCAGCACCTATGCCGGTCAGGTGGATGTGCGTCGGGTGACGGTGGTGCAATTGGCAACCACCTCGGTGTTGGCGTTTTTGATGGTGGTGCCGACTCAGGAACGCATTCCGGACTTCTCCTGGCTGCTGCTGTGCAGCGCGTTGGGCCTGGGTGCGGCAAGTGCGGCGATTCAAGTGGCGATGAACTGGGCGCAGAAGAGTGTTTCACCGACCCGGGCGACGTTGATCTATGCTGGCGAGCCGGTGTGGGCCGGGATTGTCGGGCGCATTGCCGGGGAGCGGCTGCCAGCGATTGCACTGCTGGGTGCGGGGTTGATTGTGGCGGCGGTGATTGTGAGTGAGTTGAAGACCAAAGGTAAGGTTGCTGCGGAGGAAGAGGAGTTGGAGCAGGAAACACAGGTTGAGCCTTAGGCCCCCGGGCGCCAAGTAGATCGCCTTCGCGAGCAAGCCCGCTCCCACTTTAAATCTTCAGTGAACACGGCAAGTGTGTACGGCAAAGATTAAATGTGGGAGCGGGCTTGCTCGCGAAGGGGCCAGACCTGCTGAACACCGTTCTCTGAAACCCTGTGAAGCAAAGCTTTTGCGTCTACCGTGAAGGATTCTGCGACAGCATGGCGTTTGGCGATCTGGGGAGTGGCACGTATGATGCTTCACAAACTTCCGCAGATTAGAAGCCTATGTCCCTGATAGTTCTACTGCTTCTGCCTTTTATCGGCAGCTGTCTGGCAGCCGTGCTGCCGCACAACGCGCGTAATACCGCCTCCCTGCTGTCTGGCCTGGTTGCCCTGATCGGCACGGTCCAGGTCGCGCTCTTGTACCCGCAAATCGCCCAGGGGGGAGTGATCCGCGAAGAATTTTTCTGGCTGCCGAGTCTCGGTCTGAACTTTATCTTGCGCCTGGATGGGTTCGCCTGGCTGTTCTCGCTGCTGGTGCTTGGCATCGGCACACTGGTGTCGCTGTACGCTCGCTATTACATGTCGCCGGACGATCCAGTACCGCGGTTTTTCGCGTTTTTCCTGGCGTTCATGGGCGCCATGCTCGGGCTGGTAATTTCCGGCAACCTGATCCAGGTGGTGTTTTTCTGGGAGCTGACCAGCCTTTTCTCRTTCCTGCTGATCGGCTACTGGCACCACCGCAGCGACGCACGACGCGGTGCCTACATGGCGCTGATGGTTACCGGTGCGGGCGGCTTGTGCTTGCTGGCGGGGGTCATGCTCCTCGGCCATGTGGTCGGCAGCTATGACCTGGACAAGGTCCTGGCCGCTGGCGATCTGATTCGCGCACACGCCCTCTACCCTATTCTGCTACCGCTGATCCTGATCGGCGCCTTGAGCAAAAGCGCGCAATTCCCTTTCCACTTTTGGTTGCCCCATGCAATGGCGGCGCCGACACCGGTSTCGGCCTATCTGCACTCGGCGACCATGGTCAAGGCCGGKGTRTTTCTGCTGGCGCGGCTTTGGCCTTCGTTGTCCGGCAGCGAAGAATGGTTCTACATCGTCAGCGGCGCCGGCGCCTGCACCCTGTTGCTGGGTGCTTACTGCGCAATGTTCCAGAACGACCTCAAAGGTTTGCTGGCCTACTCGACCATCAGCCATCTCGGCCTGATCACCCTGCTGCTGGGCTTGAACAGCCCGCTGGCGGCCGTGGCCGCGGTGTTTCACATTCTCAACCACGCCACCTTCAAGGCCTCGTTGTTCATGGCCGCCGGGATCATCGACCACGAAAGCGGTACCCGCGACATTCGCAAGCTCAGCGGCCTGATCAGGCTGATTCCGTTCACCGCCACCCTGGCCATGGTCGCCAGCGCCTCGATGGCCGGCGTGCCGCTGCTCAACGGCTTCCTTTCAAAAGAAATGTTCTTTGCCGAAACCGTGTTCATCAATGCCACGGCATGGATCGAGTGGAGCCTGCCGATTATCGCGACCATCGCCGGTACCTTCAGCGTCGCCTATTCGCTGCGCTTCACCGTCGACGTGTTCTTCGGCCCTACCGCCACCGACCTGCCGCATACCCCACACGAGCCACCGCGCTGGATGCGCGCGCCGGTGGAGCTGCTGGTGTTCACCTGCCTGATTGTCGGGATTTTTCCGGCGGTAGTCGTCGGCGCCATACTGGCCGCCGCGGCGCTGCCGGTGGTGGGCGGCACCCTGCCGGAATACAGCCTGGCCATCTGGCACGGCTGGAACGCGCCGATGATAATGAGCCTGATCGCCATGTCCGGCGGCATCGTGCTCTATTTGCTGTTGCGCAATCAGCTCAAACGCGGGCGCTTCAAGTACCCGCCAGTGATTGGCCACCTCAGCGGCAAGCGCCTGTTCGAGCGCAGCCTGGTGATCATGATGCGCCTGGCCCGCCGCCTGGTACGACGGATCAGCACCCATCGCCTGCAAACCCAATTGTTCCTGGTGGTCCTCGTCGCCGTCCTGGCCGGGTTGATCCCTATGCTCCACAGCAGTCTGAGTTGGGGAGACCGGCCGAAAATTCCTGGCTCGATCGTGTTCGTGACCCTGTGGCTGCTGGCGATTGTCTGTGCCCTCGGCGCGGCGTGGCAGGCCAAGTATCACCGGCTCGCGGCCCTGACCATGGTCAGCGTCTGCGGCCTGATGACGTGCGTCACCTTCGTCTGGTTTTCCGCGCCCGATCTGGCACTGACGCAACTGGCGGTCGAAGTAGTGACCACGGTGCTGATCCTGCTGGGCCTGCGCTGGCTGCCACGGCGGATCGAAGAGGTGGCGCCATTGCCGAGCAGCCTGCGCAAGGCGCGCATTCGGCGTATCCGTGACTTGCTGCTGTCGACCGTGGTCGGTGGCGGCATGGCCCTGCTGGCCTACGCGATGCTGACACGCCAGACGCCCAATGACATTTCCTCGTTCTACCTCAGTCGTGCCCTGCCCGAAGGCGGCGGCAGCAACGTGGTCAACGTGATGCTGGTGGACTTCCGCGGCTTCGACACCCTCGGTGAAATCACCGTGCTGGTGGCCGTGGCCCTGACCGTGTTCGCCCTGCTGCGACGCTTCCGCCCACCGAAAGAAAGCATGCAACTACCGGCCCAGCAACGCCTGTTGGCACCGGACGTGGTCACCGACCTGGTCAACCCGCGCCACGCCAGCGACACCGCGCTGGGTTTCATGATGGTCCCGGCAGTGCTGGTGCGTCTGCTGTTGCCGATTGCACTGGTGGTGTCGTTGTACTTGTTCATGCGCGGGCACAATCAACCGGGCGGAGGCTTTGTCGCCGGGCTGGTGATGTCGGTGGCGTTCATCCTGCAATACATGGTCGCCGGCACACAGTGGGTCGAGGCGCAAATGAGCCTGCGACCGCTGCGATGGATGGGCACCGGCCTGTTGTTCGCCACGGTCACCGGGCTCGGGGCCATGGCGGTCGGCTACCCGTTCCTGACCACCCACACCTGGCATTTCGAATTGCCGGTACTGGGTGACATACACATCGCCAGCGCACTGTTTTTCGATGTCGGCGTGTATGGCGTGGTGGTCGGTTCGACGCTGCTGATCCTCACCGCCCTCGCCCACCAATCGGTTCGCGGCCACAAAACCGCAGCCCAGCCCAAACCCGTTGCCACGCAAGGAGCCGTCTGATGGAAGAAGTCATCGCAATCGCCATCGGCGTTCTTGCTGCGTCCGGCGTGTGGCTGATCCTGCGGCCACGGACCTTTCAGGTGGTGATGGGCCTGTGCCTGCTGTCCTATGGCGTCAACCTGTTCATTTTCAGCATGGGCAGCCTGTTCATCGGCCGGGAGCCGATCATCAAGGACGGCGTGCCACAAGACTTGTTGCACTACACCGACCCGCTGCCACAGGCACTGGTGCTGACCGCCATTGTGATCAGCTTCGCCATGACGGCGCTGTTTCTGGTGGTGCTGCTCGCTTCCCGGGGCTTGACCGGGACCGACCATGTCGATGGCCGGGAGCCTAAAGAATGAATGCGATGACGCACCTGATCGCCGCACCGATTCTGCTACCGCTGCTGACCGCAGCCATCATGTTGATGCTCGGCGAGAAACACCGGCCACTGAAGGCAAAAATCAACCTGTTCTCCAGCCTGCTCGGCCTGGGAATTTCCGTGTTGCTGCTGCAATGGACACAAACCACCGACGTCCCTGGCTCTATCGGCGTGTACCTGCCGGGCAACTGGCAAGTGCCGTTCGGCCTGGTGCTGGTGGTCGATCGCCTGTCGGCCTTGATGCTGGTGTTGACCGGGATCATTGGCGTCAGCGCCTTGCTGTTCGCCATGGCCCGTTGGGATGGTGCCGGTTCCAGTTTCCATGCGCTGTTCCAGATTCAATTGATGGGCCTTTATGGCGCGTTCCTGACCGCCGACCTGTTCAACCTGTTCGTGTTTTTCGAAGTGCTGCTGGCGGCGTCCTACGGCTTGATGCTGCACGGTTCGGGTCGGCCGCGCGTCTCGGCGGGGCTGCATTACATCTCGATCAATCTGCTGGCTTCGTCGCTGTTCCTGATTGGTGCGGCGCTGATTTACGGGGTCACCGGCACCCTGAACATGGCCGACCTGGCGCTGAAAATCCCGTTGGTGCCCGAAGCTGACCGTGGCTTGCTGCATGCCGGCGCGGGGATTCTCGCGRTGGCGTTTCTGGCCAAGGCCGGTATGTGGCCACTGAACTTCTGGCTGGTACCGGCCTACTCTTCGGCCAGCGCGCCGGTGGCAGCGATGTTCGCGATCATGACCAAGGTGGGCATCTACACCTTGCTGCGCTTGTGGACGCTGCTGTTCTCCGGCCAGGCCGGGGCGTCCGCCTACTTTGGGGGCGACTGGCTGATCTACGGCGGCATGGCGACGATAATCTGCGCAGCCGTGGCGATTCTGGCGGCCCAACGCCTGGAGCGCATGGCCAGCCTGAGCATTCTGGTGTCGGCCGGGATTCTGTTGTCAGCCATCGGCTTCGCCCAACCGAACCTGATCGCGGCGGCGCTGTTCTATCTGGTCAGCTCGACCCTGGCGTTGAGCGCATTGTTCCTGCTGGCCGAGTTGATCGAGCGCTCCCGTTCGGTCAATGAACTGCCGCTATTCGATGACGCCGACCTGATGGCACGACCCGTGCCATCCGCACAACCGCCCAAAGGCATCAACCTCGACGACGATCTGAAAGCCGTGGTTGGCCAGGTGATCCCCTGGACCATGGCCTTTCTCGGTTTGAGCTTCATTGCCTGCGCGTTACTGATTATCGGCATGCCGCCACTCTCCGGCTTCATCGGTAAACTCAGCCTGCTCAGCGCCCTGCTCAACCCGTTGGGTCTGGGCAATGGCACGGGCGAACCGGTGTCGAACGCAGCCTGGGGATTGCTGGCCCTGTTGATTCTGTCCGGGCTCGCCTCGCTGATCGCGTTCTCGCGCTTGGGCATCCAGCGCTTCTGGACCCCGCAAGAACGCCCATCGCCGTTGCTGCGCCGTTTTGAGTGCATGCCGATCATCCTGCTGCTCGGGCTGAGCATTGTGCTGACCTTCAAGGCCGAACCGCTGTTGCGCTACACCCAGGCTACCGCCGATGCCTTGAACAACCCGGAGCAATACGTGATGGCCGTGCTCGGCACCCGCGCTGTGCCAAGCCCGGAAGCCAAAGCGGCGATGGCGGAGGTGCAACCATGAAACGCCTGTTTCCTTCTCCCTGGTTATCGCTGGCGCTCTGGCTGTTGTGGCTGGTGCTGAACCAGTCGATGAGCCCAGGTAACCTGTTGCTCGGCGCCCTGCTGGGTTTCTGCGCGCCGCTGATGATGCGCCGGTTGCGACCGTTGCCGATTCGTATTCGTCGCCCCGGGGTCATTTTGCGATTGCTCTTGGTGGTCGGTCGCGACGTGGTGGTGTCTAATCTCGCCGTGGCTTGGGGCGTGCTGAATGCCGGTCGCCGGCCGCCGCGCTCACGCTTCCTCAAAGTGCCGCTGGACCTGCGCGATGCCAACGGCCTCGCCGCGCTCTCGGCGATCTGCACCGTAGTCCCTGGCACCGTCTGGTCGGAACTGGCGCTGGACCGCAGCATCCTGTTGCTGCACGTGTTCGATCTGGATGACGAAGCGCTGTTCATCCAGCACTTCAAGGCGACCTACGAACGCCCCTTGATGGAGATCTTCGAATGAGCGCATTGCTGTCGAACGCCATCCTGCTGAGCCTGTTCCTGTTTTCCGTGGCGATGATCCTGACGCTGATCCGTCTGTTCAAGGGGCCATCGGCCCAGGATCGGGTCCTGGCGCTGGATTACCTGTACATCATCGCGATGCTGATGATGCTGACGCTGGGCATTCGCTATGCCAGTGACACCTATTTCGAGGCGGCGCTGTTGATCGCCCTGTTCGGCTTTGTCGGCTCGTTTGCCTTGGCGAAATTCCTGTTGCGTGGCGAGGTGATCGAATGAGTGGCGAACTGTCGCTATGGGTCGAAATTCCGGTGGCGATTTTGCTGCTGCTCAGCAGCTTGTTTGCGCTGATCGGCGCCATTGGCCTGGTGCGGATGAAGGATTACTTCCAGCGTATGCACCCGCCGGCGCTGGCTTCGACGTTGGGCGCATGGTGTGTGGCGCTGGCGTCAATCATTTACTTTTCGGCCCTCAAGTCGGGGCTGGTGCTGCATGCCTGGCTGATTCCGATTCTGTTGGCGATTACCGTGCCAGTGACCACCTTGCTGCTGGCTCGAGCGGCGCTGTTTCGCAAGCGCATGGCCGGGGATGATGTGCCGGCTGAGGTGAGTAGTCGGCGGACAGAAAGCGGGAGCTGAATCAGGGATTTTGTATTGACTTGCAGGGCCTCATCGCGAGCAAGCTCGGCTCCTACAGGATTTGTGTTGATCCATAAATTCTGTGTTCACTGAAGATCCAGTGTAGGAGCCGAGCTTGCTCGCGATGAAGCCGGTCCAGGCAACTCAAATCCAGGCAACCGTCAACAATCCGGCCCCCAACACCACACACAACGGCGAATACACCCAAGTGTCGAACCGGGCAAACGTCGAATTCTTGACCTCTTTGAAGAACCCCACCAGGTTCGAATCGCCAATCGCCCGGGCGAACATCAGTATTGCAATGGCGCTGATCACCCATTGCAGCCACCCGTCATGCACCACAGGCAAACACAGCCCGACTCGCAGGCACACCAGCATGGCGATCAGCATCAACCCCGCCGCCACCAGCAACGTCACCCAACCCGACGGCTTGAACGCCGGCCTTGATTGCGCGCCGCCCTCCCCTGGTACCCGCGGCACCGCCGCTTCGCTGCCCCACTTGCCACCCGATGCCCAATACACGTGGACCAGGCTAATAATCAAAAAGATTGAAGCCATCCATTGCGCGACCAGCAAACTCATATTCGGGCATCCATCCAGTGGGAGCGAATGTGCTCCGGGCGGTGATAGCGATACTCGGCAAAATACAATCGTGTGCGCCACCGGTTTACTTGAGGTCGGCGTTGACCTTATCGGCCACCTCCTTTGGCACCCACGCCTGCCAGATCTCCGGGTGAGCCTTCATGAAAGCTTGCGCGGACTGGCGTGGCGGGGTGTGTTTTTCGCTCATCTCGGCCAGTGCCTTGTTCAGTGGGTCGATCGGAAAATCGACCTTGCTGAAAAACTCGGTGATTTGCGGGTACTGTTTTTGAAATGGCGCAGAAACACCGATGGACAGCTTCGAGGGCAGTGAACGCGTCGGCTTGGGATTGGGATTGTCGGCGTCGGTGAGGGTTTTCCAGGCCTCGGCGTCGAAGGGTGGTTCCTCCAGCTGAATCAGCTTGAAGCGCCCGAGCAAGGGTGTCGGTGACCAGTAGTAAAACAGAACCGGTTTACCCCGATGGATCGACGAAGTAATTTCTGCATCCAGCGCGGCCCCGGAACCGCTGCGAAAATTCACATAGCTGTCGTCCAGGCCATAGGCCGTGAGTTTCTGTTTGTTAACCACTTCCGATGTCCAGCCGATAGGGCTGTTGAGGAATCGCCCCTTGCCCGGGCTTTCCGGGTCGGCGAACACGTCTTTGTATTTGGGCAGGTCGCTGACACTGCGCAGCCCTGGCGCAAGCGGCTTGATGCCTTTGGCCGGGTCGCCCTTGATCACATATTCCGGGACCCACCAACCTTCGGTCGCACCCTTGACCGTATCGCCCAGGCTTGCGACCTTGCCTTCGGCCTCCGCCTTGACCCAGACCGGGCTGCGACCGGCCCATTCTTCGCCAATGACCTGAATGTCATTGTTGGCCAATGCAGTTTCCAGGGTGATCGTGGTGCCCGGTAAGGTATCGGTCGGCAGCCCGTAACCCTTTTCGACGATGATCCGCAAGATATCCGTGATCAAACTGCCACTTTCCCAATTCAGGTCGGCGAAGTGGATCGGAGCCTGAGCCGCGAATACCGGAACGGGTGAGGTCAACAACCCGAAACTGACCAGCGACGCCGCCAGCAACCGTCGAAATCCTTTCATGCTTTTGCACCTCGTGCTGTACACAGCAATAGCAGGATGGCCTGATAAAAGACCGCAAGCCTCAAAATATTCAGTCAATTGACTGTAGTAGAGGATCCTGATTTCGAGGGGTGGGAATTAATTTTCGCCAGCGTCCTGCAAGCGTGACAGCTCTCTTCTGACCATGCTGGCGTACGCCGCCGGGCGCAGCGTATAGATCTGTGACGCCACCCAATTCAGCCAGGCTCCCTGCAGAACAGCCTTCTGCTCGAACAGCCGCCGGGCTTCAGTGAGCGCACTGGCCTGGTTCTGTTCGTGGAAATCGGCGCGGGTCAGCGTCATTACTCGCTGGCCTTGAAGGTTACCAGTTCGCCCTTGCGCCACTTGGCGGCCTTGGCGGTCACGGCTTTCAGGGTTTTGGTCAGACCTTCCTGCAACTGTTGATGGGCGGCGAACACCATCACCACGCTATGGCCTTCCTTGAACAAGATCGCCTGGCCATCGGCGGTGGTGACAAACGCGTAATCACCCAATCCATACACCGTCAGCTTGATTTCGCGGAACTTGATGTCCAGCTTGCCACCTTCACGACTCGGCAAAACAGAGGCGCTGAAATGATCGCCGACCTTGAGTTTAAGCCCCGGCTTGTCGTCCACCACCAGTGCTTCTTCGGTGTCGATCTCGGCAATGTAGATGCCTTCGGCGTTCTGTTCGGTGACGTAGACGAAACGAGATTGAAACTGTTTAACCAACTTTGCGCGCAAATCACCCAGCACGAACAAAGCATGCATATCGAGATTACTTACTGCCAAGGAAACATCCCCACATCTGAAATTGATACCGCACGCAGGAAAAGCGCACAGCAGAAAAAAGCGGCCATACCGATGGTCTTGCAAAAAATCCGGGTTGAAATCCTGATCCGGGCAGAGGGCTCGTGCATCGCGAGGTCCGTGAGCGTACTGGAATATCACTCGCGCCGTCTTCCCTCAACGTCGTCAGAGGTTGAAGGAAAACACCCTTCTTACTGCCAGAGGAAACGGGATTACTTACTTTAAGGAAAAAACGCTTCAAGAAAAGCACTTTTCTGACATATCGCCCGCAAAAAATTGCTTTAGATGTACACCAATCGCCAACCCGTGATGGCAATTCTAGAGCAGCGATGCTGACAGAGACTACCCAAAACGACGTACATACGTCGGTAAAGCAATGAAAAGGACTTCATATGTGCACTATGACTCATTTTGCAACCGCCCAGACGCCTTATACCCATAATGCATCGTCACTGCCTCTGGGGGTGTTCGAACAATCTCGAATGCCCGCAGAAGACCCCGCCTGGCCAAGGTTTCAGGTGGTTTTGGCCGGTAACGCGTTCTTCCATATCAAGGAAGCTGCCACAGGCCGCGTCAGAGGTTTCCGCGGGGACCACAATCAAGCCTGTGCGCTTGCCCGCGCACTGGAATCACGCGAATGAGGCGCCGCTGAGCTCAATCCAACCGACGTTTCGTCACACCGCCGACTTATCTCAGCCGTCGACGGGCAACTACTGCCATACTGCCCGCCCCATGAACCCGCTCCCACGTCGGACGGCGCTCAAAACAACAAAATATTTCCAAGGGAAGGCTGCTACGTGACGGAATTTGATATTGGCGAATTTATTATCCGGGGCGAAGCCAGAGAGATCGACGGCGAATTCCAGGCAGTGATAGTCATGCGCGCCAAACCGAAATTGACCACTGTGACGTATTACCAGGTCGAAAAGGATCGCTGGTTCAAAACGGCGGATGTTGCCGCCATTGCCGCTCAGGAATCGGCCCAAGCCCTGAAGGCGGCTGTCGATGCAGGTGCATTGAAAACCTGATCATCGAATTTGCCGTCTATGCTCACTCCTGCTTTGGAACATCCATCGAACTCCTGAAGCGCGGCCACCTCAGATGCAATGACGCCGCCCTTCAGATCTCGCATTCGACGCGAACCACCAGGAGATGACCATGGACTCACCCACACACGACTTGAAAGGCTTGTTCGACCAACTCGGCCTGGACTCCAGCGAGAAAGCCATCGACGATTTCATTGCCAGCCATTCGCCGTTGGCAGACGACAAAAAAATGATCGATGCGGAGTTCTGGACCCCGCAACAAGCGAGCTTCCTCAAAGAACAACTGCGTGAAGACGCCGATTGGGCACGAGTGGTCGACGACCTGAATCTGCGCCTGCACCAGGTGCACTAACTCCCACACTCAATACAGGCTGCCAGGTGGCCGGCACCAATCTGTAGCAGCTGGCGCAGCCTGCTGCTACAAGGTTCGCTACGGTATTACGCCTTTAGCGAGCACTCTGTGGCTTGTAACCCAACCGCAACCCGCCCCAATGCCGTCCCTTGAGGATGATCGGCACCGAGAGGTCGTGCATCAGTTCGCCGGTGTCGCGGGTGTAAGTCTGCAACAACACGGGTTGTTGATGGCTGCCACAGCGGATACCCGTGCGGTCAGCGAATTTTCGTTTGGTGCGGTTTTGCAGGGTATCGACCCGCGTGTCGCCGATTAAAGGCTGGCAGAAGACAGTGTTATGGGTCGGCACATAACCCTGCTGAGTGCAGGCGATGGCAAACACCAGACCTTCATGAAGCGGTAACAACGGCTCCTGAATCGCCGGCAAGACCTGATCGGTGTAGCGGTCGAAACGGGTTTGAAACTTGGGCGGGCTGGTGTTGGGGATCGCCTGGTAATTTCGGTCAAACAGGTCATCGAGGCTGACGCGGCCATGATCGATATCCGCTTCGAAGCGCGCGGCAATCTGGTTTGCGCCTTCGCGGGCCAGGTCATATATCCGTTGGTGATAGTCATCCAGACCGACTTCGGCCAGGCGTTCACTGATCGATTCGGCCTGACCTTCCATTTGCACGGCAGCCTGGGCCAGACCCTGGGTTTGTTGGTCGCTGACTGCCAGGTCACTGCGCATCTGTTCGATGGCATGAAACAGACTGTCGAGTTGCTCGCGATTGGTCTCCGCGCCCTGGGCGATTTCGCCGACCTGGTGTTCGACTCCCGCAGCCAATCGCGCAATGTTTTCCAGATGCTGACCGGTGTGCTCGATTTGCTCGACACCGCTGTCGAGGTCGCTGGACAGTTGGCGGATCTGCTCGACGACCTGAGCGGTACGTTGCTGGATATCGACCACCATCTGGCCGACCTCGCCCGTCGCTGCCGCGGTTCGCGCCGCCAGACCGCGCACTTCATCGGCCACCACCGCGAAGCCGCGACCGTGCTCCCCGGCCCTCGCGGCTTCGATAGCGGCGTTCAAGGCCAGCAGGTTGGTCTGGTTGGCGATGGACTGAATCACCAGCGTCACGCGCTGGATATCGTCACTGCGCAGGCTCAGGGCCTCGATCAGCTCGCGACTGTTGTTGGCGCGCTGGCTGAGTTGATGCATACGCGCGATGGATTCAATCAGCTCCTTGCGCCCTGCAACACCACTTTGATGGGCCTCGCTGGCGGCACCGAGGGCTTGGCGGCTGAGTTTTGAGGTGGCCTGTTCAGTCACGATCATCACTTCGGCGTTGCGGACAATTTGCGCCGCAGCGTTGAGTTGCGATTGCAGTTTGTCCGCCAGTTGCTTGACCGAAAAGGCCACGCCGGCTGCGGAAAGCGCGTTATGACTGGTGGTGTAGGAAAGGTCGCGAGTCAACGCGCTGAGGGTGGCGCAATTGTCCGTCGGGCTGTCTGCAGGCGTAGCGCGAGTGCGCAGACGCGGCAACCAGACAATCAACACGGCCAAGGGCAAGCCAAGGTAAAGCGACCATCCACCCAGCACCATGCCGCTCAACAGGAGCATCAGGGCGACAGTTTGCAGGGTTGGCGTCAGCCATAGGTTTTTCGGCAAAAGCACTGGCGCTGGCGTTGCCGCCGCCAGAGATCCGTCTCTCGTCATCTTCGTCACCCAAGACCTTATAATTGTTGTCTGCGCATTGAACGCCACTACAAGGCCAGTATCTATGATCCATTAGTCGTGGGTATGGCAGTTGATCAACAGAAGAGCACGAGGTTTTTCGCAGACGAAAAAAAGCATCGCGGGCCAGCCTTGCTCCTGTTGGAGTGAGGCTCGCCCGCGATGCGGGGCGCTACGAAATCAGGCCTGACGCTGGTGCTTGTCGATCTGTTCGTGACGCTCTTGAGCTTCGATGCAGTACTTGGTGGTCGGGCTGATCAGCAGGCGCTTCAGGCCAATGGCCTCGCCGCTGTCGTCGCACCAGCCGAAGCTGTCTTCTTTGATGCGTTCCAGAGCCTGTTCCAACTGAGGCAGCATGCGCTGGTCGCGATCGATCGCATTCACCAGCCAGGTGCRCTCTTCTTCAACGGAAGCCGCGTCTGCCGGATCGGCCGGGGTGTCCAGGCTCTCAATGGCGATGCGGTTCTGTTCGATGCGCTCATGGGTTTCGACTTTCATGTTCTGCAACAGCACGGAGAAAAAAGCGTGCTGCTCAGCATTCATGTAGTCATCCGCCGGCATGGCCAGCAACTTGTCCTTTGTCATTGATATCTCTATAAAAAAACGTGCATTAAGGCGAATTAGGGAGCTTTCCGGCAGACCGGGTGAGGTCATCGGAAAGGCGCCGTTTATTCCAAGCGCCACCCGGCACTCAATTTACGAGGGGCGGCAGTCTAAGGCCGACTTGAGGCCCCAGCAACTGAAAAGTCAGCGAATTTGTCCGACAAGGTGTGCAAAGTGCTCTATGACAGCCGTTGCCGCCGTTATCGGAGTGCGTTTATAGCAAGAAATTCAATCGAACGGCGGTATATAGAAGACAAACGGCCGCACAAGCCCCCCGTTTGTTGCAGGTTGCGCAACCTCAGCTAAGGTTGATCGTCCCGCAATGGTCCTCTGAAGGAATGTATTAATGAAGCTGATCGGCATGCTGGATTCGCCTTATGTACGGCGCGTGGCCATTTGCGCCAAACACTTGGGCATCGACCTGGAGCACCAATCGGTATCTGTGTTTCGGCATTTCGAGCAGTTTCAACAGATCAACCCGGTGGTCAAGGCGCCGACGCTGGTATTGGACGATGGCGAGGTGTTGATGGATTCAACGCTGATCATCGACTATCTGGAAGCCCTCGCCGGCCCCGGAAAGAGCCTGATGCCCGACGACCTCAAGCAACGGTTGCGCGCCTTGCGCGTGACCGGCCTGGCGCTGGCGGCGTGCGAGAAGTCCGTGCAGCTTTATTACGAACGCAGCCTGCGCCCGGCCGAGACTCAATTCCAGCCGTGGGTGGAGCGCGTAGAAGGACAATTGGCGGCCGCCTATTCAGCACTTGAACGCGAACTGCAAAAGCAGCCATTAGTGAACGGCGCCTTGATTGCACAGGACGGGATTACGCTGGCAGTCGCCTGGAGCTTTACCAATCTGGTGGTGCCAGAACAAGTTGATGCCGAGCGTTTCCCGCGAATCGCCAAATTCACCGCCCAGGCGGAAACACTTGAGGCATTCATCAGTACCCCGATAACCTGAGGCGCCCACTCAACCGGAATCACCCATGACCGCCGCCGAACAACCCGCCCCGGCACTGAAGGAAATCTTCAACGCCGAACGCCTCAAACACATCGCGACCGAAATGACGGCGGTCTATCCCGAGTTCAACGCCAAGGTATTTCTGAAACTGGCCAATGACGGCCTCGCCGACTTGTCGATCATGCAGCGCATGGCTCGCGTCAGCGAATGCCTGCACGCGGTGCTGCCGTTGCGGTATGACGAATCCCTCGCCGTGCTGCGCGCCCTCGCCCCTCGCCTCAACAGCGGCTTCGTCAGCATCTCGCTGCCGCATTACGTAGCGATGTATGGCGACCATGATTTCGAGCAATCAATGGACGCGCTCAAATACTTCACCGCGTTTGGTTCTGCGAAGTTTGCGATCCGCTATTTTCTGCGCCGCGATTTGCAGCGTTCATTGGCGCTGATGCAGCAATGGTCGCTGGATGAAAATGAACACGTCCGGCGTCTGGCCAGCGAAGGCTGCCGGCCGCGTTTGCCGTGGTCGTTTCGGCTGGAACAGGTCCAGGCAAATCCGACACTGGCCGCCGCCATCCTCGAAAATCTCAAGGAGGATGAAAGCCTTTACGTGCGCAAATCCGTGGCCAACCACCTCAATGACATCACCAAGGATCATCCGGAGTGGGTGCTGGACCTGATTGAAGGCTGGTCGCTGGAGAACAAATACACGGCGTGGATTGCCAAGCATGCGTTGCGCAGCTTGATCAAACAGGGCAATCAACGGGCACTGGCGATTATCGGGGCCAGTGGAAAGGCTGAGGTGGAGATCGTTGAGGTGAAGGTCAAACCGGCGGTGATTCGCCTGGGGGAGAAAATCACCCTGTCGTTTGTGGTGAAATCCACAGTGGCGCAGAGCCAGCGACTGGTGATCGACTATGCGATTGATTACGTCAAAGCCAATGGCAGCACCTCGGCGAAGGTGTTCAAGCTCAAGGCGTTGACGCTGCCGGGTAAGGCGATTGAACAGGTCAGCCGTGGCCAGCAGATCAAAGAACTCACCACCCGCAAACACTATGTCGGTGTGCATGCCGTGCATATTCTGGTGAATGGCGAACGCCTGGCCAGCACCTCGTTTGAAATCTTCCCCTGAAATACGCCAAACGACTATAGGAGCAAAGCTTGCTCGCGATGGCGTCAGGGCTGGCCTACCCTGCCGCGTTATATGTCTAGTCCCCAAATAGGTTTACACCTGTTTCACCCTAACGCCCGATGCACCGCATCGGGCGTTTTGTATTTCAACGACAGGTGCGATCGCTCGCCATTGTGCTTGTCAAGACTGTACGAACGCCAAAAGGTCAGCATTCAGTCTTTCCTTGTGCGTATCGGTAATACCGTGGGGCGCGCCTTCATAGACAATGAGCTTGCTGTTCTTGATCAGTTTCGCTGACGCCCGGCCCGCTGCATCGATCGGGACAATTTGATCGTCGTCACCGTGAATGATCAAGGTCGGTACGTCGAACTTTTTGAGATCTCGGTACATGTCAAGGTACCTGTCGCCTTGTCTTACAGTTGCTAGCCCGTTGCGCTCTTAATTTCAGGGCGCTCTGGGTTTAAATACACAGCATCTGCCAACTTCCAGTTGCGTGTTCGAGTGCTCCAGCGGCTCGGATTAGCTTCCTTGGCATTTTCATAAAGCATTGCTCTAGCTTGTAATAGAGCCGTTGCTTTGCCTTCGTGCCGCTGGTTTGGCGTCACGTATTTCAGGGCGCTGTGGCGGCGATCTTCGTTGTACCACTCGATAAATCCCTGCACCCAAATTCTTGCCTCAGTCACCGTATCAAATGGTTGATCCGGCCAGAGCGGGCAGTACTTTGCGGCACGAAAAAGTGCTTCGGCGTAAGCGTTGTCATTGCTCACCCTTGGCCGGCTAAAGGACGGCTCGACGCCCAGGGCAACCATGCTTTCACGTAACAAGGAACCTCTCATGACGTGGCCGTTATCCGAGTGCAGCACCAACGGTCGACCCGCTGTATGTTCACGCAAGCATCCCTTTCTAAGCAGCTCACACGCGTGTTCGGCGCATTCCACCTCATGCACTTCATTGGCTACCAGCTTGCGACTGTAGACATCCTTGACCATGTACCAGTAGAAAAAACGACCTCTGACAGTGCTGGGTAGCCAAGTGATATCCCAGCACCAAACCTGATTGGGAGCGTCAGCGCGATGCGTCGTCAGGACCTTGCGTTTCGGGGCTTTGGTTCGGCCGCGACGCACGTTTTGATTAGCGGCTTTTAACACACGGTAAAACGTCGACTCTGAAGCGAGGTAGATACCTTCATCGGCCAGTTTTGGAACGATTTGGTGTGGGTGATTGGCAGCATCAAGCACCGCTTGGCGCTCTGCCTCACTGAGCTTGTTCGACGGCGCTGCTCGCTGAGCCAGTAGACGCCCATCGCAGCAGGCGTGTCGCCAACGTTGAACTGTACGCAGGCTCAGCCCTAGCTCATTACACGCTCGATATCGACGAGCCCCACTCAACACCGCTTCAGCAATGAACTTCATGGCTTGCGTACGATCAGAGGCGCTGATCAGTCTTCCTTGTCCTTGCCCCAGATCGCATTGGCTTTTTTTCTGAGCTCCAGCAAAGCCACCGCCTCCGCACGTCCTGCATCGGATTGGATCAGCTGACGCTCCAGATCTTTGATCCGCCGCTGCTCGGCAGTTCTTTCTGCACTAGGTTTCAAATCAGCAAGGGTATTGGCGTTTTGGCACGCCTCGCGCCACTGCTGGATTTGCTCAGGATAAATGCCCTTGATTCGGCAATATTGAGAAATCTCAACCTCACTCAACGGTGCGGTTTCCATGACAGCATTGAATTTATCGGCGCTGGACCATTGATCACTGGTCTTGCCATTTCCCGGCACGATCAAACCTTTATCTCTAGCCATTTGTCTCCAGTTTCGCAGTGACTGAGGCGTGAGATTAAGCGCAATGGCGAGTTCTGCCACTGAGCGATTTAGAGGCGGCATCATTTGCAAGACGACCCAATCTTTGAAGTCGTCGTCGTAGCGTTTGCCTAGATTGGACATTGTTATGCACCTTCGCCCTCTTGAATGAATGAGTCAATCAACAAGGGTGACAGGTAGCCTGACACGGAGGGTAATTCTAAATAGACCCCAAGTGGGGTGATAACGCCCTCACGGGCTTGGTGGATAACATTCCTTGTTCTGTCGTCTATCCCTGACCAGGCCGGACATTGTGACAGTCGGGTGACCGCTGAAGGGGTTTATGCACCATGGACGGAAAGCCCAATCTGCTCAATCAGTTCCGGCAGTAGACCAAGCATAGCTACTCATTTGCTTTCGCTCCGTCCACCGGCTGCTTTCGGCTGACTTCCTGCCGGTCGCGAAGGGTTTCTGATTGACCGTGCGGAATCAGGTCATAMGATCTCCACCCTCTAACCAAGGCACCAAATAACTGCCCTAAAGCCCAACAACAAAGCCTACAGCCCTCCCAATCTCTCTTGCCCGACCTACCCGAATACGGTACAAATCGATAAGTTGTACGACAACATAATAAAAACACCCACGCCATCCCCAAGTTGGCCTATCACCCTTCGAGATCTGCCATGTCCCGCCCTACCGTTGCGCAAACCGTACCGCCGCCCTTCCCCCGCCATCTCGCCGTGATCATTCTGTTGTGCATGGGCTGTGCATTCGCCGGTAACCATGTGGCGGCGCGGGTCGCTTTTGATGATGGCGCGGGTGTGTTGCTGGCGATTTTGATGCGTTCTGGCGGGACCTTGCTGGTGCTTGCCATCCTGGTGCTGTGGCAAAAACAAAGTCTGCGTCTGCCGCCGGGTGCCTGGCGTTGGCAATTGCTGTTGGGCCTTCTGATTACCGCGCAGAGCCTGTGTCTGTACTCCGCCGTCGCACGGGTCCCGGTGGCGCTGGCGCTGCTGGTGGCCAACGTGTTTCCCATCCTGCTGGCGTTGCTCACCTGGGCGCTGGGTGGCCCGAGACCTACCGCACGCACCGCTACGTTGATGGGTTTGATCCTGGTGGGGCTGGTGTTTGTGCTGGACGTCCCCGGGCGTCTTTCGGCCACGACCAACGTCGGTCCGGAATGGCTGCTGGGCGTCGCGCTCGCGTTCTGCGCCGCCAGCGTGTTCGCCTGCGCCCTGTGGATCACCGACCACAAGTTGTCTCAGGTACGTGGTTCGGTGCGCAGTCTGTTGACCATTTTTATCGTCTTCAGCAGCATCAATCTGGCGGGACTGACTGGCGCCTTGCCAGGCGGACTAAACCTGCCCGCAACCTCAACCGGATGGCTGGCCCTCGCCACCTTGGTGGTGCTGTACGGCACCGGTTTTATCGTGCTGTTCATTTCGGTACCTCGGCTGGACATGCCACGCAATGCGCCGGTAATGAACATCGAGCCGTTGGCGACATTGCTGATGGGCTGGATTGTGCTGGATCAAATGCTCAGTGCGGGGCAGGTTCTGGGCGGGGTGATTGTGGTCACCGGCATCGTTTTTTTGACCTATCGCAAATCAGCTATCAAGGCTGACGCCAAAGCGGTGGTGTGAGAATGCTTCGATAGGAGGGCTCTTTGCGGGCGAGCCCTGACGTGTACTACCAGGTAAAGCTGC